>CAMJHU010000031.1 GCA_946405565.1 uncultured Clostridia bacterium | reverse complement strand
GCCGTCGAAGGTGCCGTTGAAGGGGAGGGGGAGCCAGTTTGTTTCGCCCATGTCAAGGTCGGCGGTGAGACGGTAGTGTGCCGAGGGAGCGCGGCGGATATCTACCAATTGGTCGGGGGTGGCGATTTCGATGATATCCTCTGTTCCGGACAGCGATTCCGCCCGAGCTGTGACCGAAGGATAAGACATCCATGTCAGCAGTGTCGCAGTGACGGCGGCGGCACAAATATATAAGAATTTCTTCACGGTTATTCGGCTCCTCTGGTAAGATGATACTGTTATCATAATACTATCCACAACTTAGGGAAATAAACTCCCTTCGTCACGCCTGCGGCGTGCCACCTCCCTCAGAGAGGGAGGCGAAAAATGGCTCCCTCTTTGAGGGGGCTGTCAGCGTAGCTGACTGGGGGAGTGCTTAAGTTGTGGATACTGTTATCATAATACTACTCCGTAAGGCAGCCATTGTCAAATCAAATCGGCAAATCCCGCACAAAAAATATTTACAAACCCAAAAAGCTGTGGTATAATGGCTTGTAACCTTTATTTCACATATACATTTTTCTCAAGGAGGAATATGCCACATGGGTATGACAATGACGCAAAAAATTCTCGCGGCGCATGCGGGGCTTGACAGCGTGGTGGCCGGACAGCTGATCGAGGCGAAGCTGGATCTGGTACTGGGCAATGATATCACCTCGCCGGTCGCGATCAATGAACTGGAAAAAGCCGGTGTTGACAAGATATTTGACAGGGAAAGAATCGCCCTGGTGATGGATCATTTTACCCCCAACAAAGACATCAAGGCGGCACAGCAGGTCGCTAAGGTGCGTGCGTTTGCCAGGCAGTACGATGTGCTGAACTATTTCGACGTGGGGCGCATGGGCATTGAACACGCCCTTCTGCCCGAACAAGGACTGGTGGGACCCGGCGACTGTGTGATCGGCGCGGACAGCCACACCTGCACCTACGGCGCGCTCGGCGCCTTCTCGACCGGTGTCGGTTCCACCGATATGGCGGCAGGCATGGCAACCGGCAAGACGTGGTTCAAGGTGCCTTCCGCCATTCGCTTTGTCCTCACGGGTCAGCCGCAGGGCTGGGTCACGGGCAAGGACGTGATACTGCACATCATCGGCATGATCGGTGTGGACGGCGCGCGTTATAAGTCGATGGAATTTACCGGCGAAGGCGTGAAGCATCTGTCGATGGATTCCCGTCTGTGCATCGCAAACATGGCAATTGAAGCGGGTGCCAAGAACGGTATCTTCCCGGTGGACGAAATCACCGAGGAATACATCAAAGACCGTTTTCAGCGCACCCCGGTGGTCTATGCCGCCGACGAGGACGCGGAATACGATGAAACCTATACCATTGATCTCAGCGCGCTCCGTCCGACAGTTGCCTTCCCGCATCTGCCCGAAAACACCCGCACGGTGGACGAGATCGGCGCGACCGAAGTCAAGATTGACCAGAGCGTGATCGGCAGCTGCACCAACGGTCGCATCGAAGACCTGCGTGCCGCCGCCGCGATTCTCAAGGGACGCAAAGTCGCCGAGAATGTGCGCTGCATCATCTTCCCCGGCACCCAGTCCATCTATCTGCAGGCGCTGCGGGAAGGACTGCTCGAAATCTTTGTGGAGGCGGGCGCGGTGGTATCCACCTCAACCTGCGGACCCTGTCTGGGCGGTCACATGGGCATTCTCGCCGAGAATGAAAAAGCCGTCAGCACCACCAACCGCAACTTCATCGGACGCATGGGACACATCACCAGCGAAATCTACCTTGCCAGTCCCGCCGTCGCCGCTGCCAGCGCCGTAACCGGTTACATCACGGACCCGGGAACGATTGGCGCTCCCTGCGGTCGCTAAATTGGCGCTCCCTGCGGTCGCTAAATGAATAGAGAATAGTGAATAGTGAATAATGAATAATAAAGGAGCGCTTCGCGCTGATTACATTGTTTCTGCATCTAACTACTAACCCCTGTCCACTAACCACTGACCACTAAAATAGGAGGAATATTATGCAAGCACAAGGCAAAGTCCATAAGTACGGGGACAACGTCGATACCGACGTAATTATTCCCGCCCGTTATCTGAATACATCGTCCCACGCGGAGCTGGCGGCTCACTGCATGGAGGACATTGACGCGGATTTCGTCAAGACCGTCAGGAAAGGCGAAATCATGGTAGTCGGCAAGAATTTCGGCTGCGGTTCCTCGCGTGAACATGCCCCCATTGCAATCAAGGCGTCGGGCATTTCCTGCGTCATCGCGTCCACCTTCGCCCGTATTTTCTATCGCAACGCCCTCAATATCGGTCTTGCCATTCTGGAATGCGATGAAGCGGCGCAGGAGATTCAGGACGGCGATGAGGTCAAGGTGGATTTCGATACCGGCGTGATTACCGACGTCACCACCGGCAAGACCTATCAGGCGCAGCCTTTCCCGCCCTTTATCCAGAACATCATCACCTCCGGCGGTCTGCTGCAATCCATCCGCGACCGTCTGTAAACGTTCGCCTGAAATTTTGGGAAGGGAAGCGTGACAATGAAACCATTCTGGAAACAATTTAAAAGCGGCACCGATATCCGGGGCGTGGCTGTGGATGGTGTGAAAGGCGAACCGCTGAACCTCACCGATGAGGTGGTGGCGCAGATGGCGTGTGGCTTTCTGCTGTGGCTTTCGGCCCGCACCGGGAAGTCCGCGGATCAACTGACCGTCGCCGTGGGTCACGACAGCCGTATTTCTGCCGAACGCATCCGCGCGGCAGTGGTAAATGCCATGACTGTACGCGGTGTGAAGGTACTGGACTGCGGTCTGAGCTCCACCCCCGCGATGTTTATGATTACGCTGGACAGGGGCTGTGACGGTTCGATTCAGATTACCGCCAGCCATCACCCCTATCACCGCAACGGACTGAAATTTTTCACGCCCGACGGCGGTCTGGACGGCTGCGATATCGAAGCCATTCTCACCTTCTGCGATGCCGGTGAGCAGCCCGAAGAACGGGACGGCGGCAGCGTGGAGCAGGTGGATTATATGAAGGATTACGCCGCGCATCTGCGGAAGCTCATCTGCGACGGTATCGGCGCATCCGATACCGACAGACCGCTGGAAGGCTTTCATATCGTGGTAGACGCGGGCAACGGCGCGGGCGGTTTCTATGCCCATGACGTGCTGGCACCGCTGGGAGCGGATACGTCGGGCAGTGTCTTTCTGGAACCCGACGGCATGTTCCCCAACCACATTCCCAATCCCGAGGACAAAACCGCTATGCAATCCATCTGCGGTGCGGTGAAAGCGTCCAAAGCGGATCTGGGTGTGATCTTTGATACCGATGTGGATCGCGGCGGCGCGGTGGACAGCAGCGGCGCGGAACTCAACCGCAACCGGCTGGTAGCAGTCGCGGCGGCGATTGCGCTGGAAAACTGTCCGGGCGGCACGATTGTCACCGATTCCACCACCTCTGCGGGTCTCAAGCCCTTTTTGGAGCAAACGCTCGGCGGGGTGCATTACCGCTATCGCCGCGGCTATCGCAACGTCATCAACCGCGCGATGGAACTCAACGCGCAGGGTGTCGCCTGCCCGCTTGCCATTGAAACCAGCGGTCACGCGGCGTTCAAAGAGAATTATTTTCTGGATGACGGTGCCTATCTGGTGACAAAAATTATTATCAAAATGGCACAGCTCCGTGCGCAGGGCAAGACTCTCGCTTCGCTCACCGAAGGGCTGGCGGAACCTCTGGAAGAGACAGAACTTCGCTTCCGTATCCGGACAGAAGAATTCCGCACTTACGGTGAAAAGGTGCTGTCCGATCTGGAAGCGTATGCCAAGGCGCGTCCCGACTGGCGCATTGCGGACGACAACCGTGAAGGTCTGCGCGTCTCCTTTGACGATGAAGAAGGCTGGTTCCTGCTGCGGCTGAGCGTGCATGATCCGATTATGCCCCTGAATCTCGAAAGCGGAAAGACGGGAGGCTGCAAGGCAATTGCCCGCAGACTGTATGAATTCCTGCGCGGCTGCGAATGCCTCGACCTCTCCGCGATAGAAACATTTCTGGCGTAACGGCTGAAAGGGGAATGAGGCTTTTTTGAAGAACAGGGCGCAACTGTTTCGCATATTGCTGACGGCGCTGGGCATTCTGGGGATGCTCATGCTGATCGGCGGACTCTGGCTGCGGCGCCTCGACAGGGTCAATCATTCCCCGTCGGAAAAGCCCCAGATGCCGGAATCGTATATTGAAGAATTCTTTTCGGGCGAGAATCGTACGCACCGTTTAGAGGATTATCTGGAACCGGAAGGGTGATGTGTGTTTGCAGGAAACAGAACGTCAAATGATTGGCTGCCGGCTGTGCGACGGTGTTGACTTCCGCGCGATCAACGAGACGAAATTCAAGACCGCCTGTCTTTCGGTTCATCTCATGGTGCCGATGACACGCGAGAATGTGACAGTCAACGCCATACTGTCAGGAGTATTGCGTCGTACCTGCGCCAGATATCCCGCATCCACACAGATGCAGCGTCGTTTGGCGATGCTGTACGGGGCAGAGGTGAGCGCTTCCTTCGGCGGTCTGGGCAACTGTCAGATGCTCACGCTGGAAGTTTCGATGCTGGATGCGCGTTTTCTGCCGGACAACGAAGACGTAGCGGCGGAATGTGCGGATTTACTGTGTGAAATGCTTTTCCGTCCCGCGCGGGAGCAAGACGGCAGTCTCTTCCGTGAGGAGGATCTGAACCATGTGCTGCGGATGGCAAAGGAACGCATTATCTGCCGTATCAATGATAAAGAGGATTACGCGCTGCACCGCTGCCTCGATGAGATGTGTCCCGATGAACCACTGGGGCTGGAACCCGGCGGATATCTGGAGGATTTGCCTCAAGTTACCCGCGCGTCGCTGGCAGCGGCATGGCAGGAACTGCTGTGCCGGGCCTCCGTGAACATCATCATGGTGGGCGCGGGCGATCATGGCTCGGTAGAGCAGCGGTTCCGGGAGGAATTTTCCCAAATTGAGCGCGATCCGATTGACTTGCCCGTGCCGGAGAGGAAGAAACGGGCGGAGCGTGAACGGGAAATTATCGAACGCATGGACGTGCAGCAGTGCAAACTGATGATGGGATTCCGTCTGCCCTTTGCGGAGCCTTTTGATGATACCGTTCCGGTTCGGTTGATGTCGCAGCTGCTGGGGAGCGGCGCTCATAGTCTTCTCTTCCGTTATGTAAGAGAGGAGCGCAGTCTGTGTTATTACTGCTCATCTTCCTTTGCCCGCAAGCACGGCGTGCTTCTGGTGAGCTGCGGATTGGACGAGGCGCATTATGGCGATGTGCGGGAAGCAATCAAAGAGCAGATTGCCCTGATCGCGAAAAACGCGTTCAGCGATGAAGATTTTGAAGCGACCAGACGGGCGGCACTGAGTGATCTGGAGGAATGCAAGGATTCGCTTTTCTCCATGGAACGGTGGTATGCCATGCAGTACCGTGACGGCTGCGTGCGTACGCCGGAACAGACAGCAGAGCGGTATCTTGCCGTGACGCGGCAGGAAGTGGCTGCCTGCGCGGCAGCCATGACGCTGGATACGGTCTATCTGCTCGCGCCGCACAGTCAATCATCGGAAGGAGGCGCGTGTCAATGAAACCGGAAACTGTCGTATCCGGCGTGTGGAACATCCGAAAAGAACCCTATACCGGTGCCGCCATTTATCAGATGACCCATTCCACCGGTGTGAAAATCGCGGTTGCTCCGATGCCCGGTTACCGTTCGGCTTACGCGGTGTTCGGTACGCGTTTCGGAGCGATTGACCGGCATTTTGCCGTGGGAGACGGTTCACCCGTCACGGTTCCGGACGGTACGGCGCATTATCTGGAACACAAGCTCTTTGAAGCGGAGGAACGCGGCGCCTTTGAACGGTTTGCCGAAACCGGCGCCGATGCCAATGCCTACACGTCCTATGATAAAACCTGCTATCTTTTTTCCTGCGGGGCGGAGAACTTCGCGCCTTCGCTGGAGGTTTTGCTGGATTTTGTGCAGACGCCCTATTTCACTCCCGAAAATGTGGAAAAGGAACGCGGCATTATTGCGCAGGAACTCAAAATGGGGAAGGATAGTCCCTATCGCCGCGTGTATCGGGCGCTCATAGAAGCCATGTATCCTGTTCATCCGATACGGGTGGAGATTGTGGGCACGCTGGATTCCATTCAGGACGTCACGCCGGAAATCCTGTATCAGTGCTATGATGCTTTTTACAGTCCGGGACAGATGTCGCTCGCGGTCGCGGGAAATGTTGACCCGAAGGAAGTGCTGGAAATCTGTGACCGCGTGCTGACCGCGAGGGACAACCCGTCGGTGACGCGGCAGCGTCCCGTAGACGACGGCGAGGTGACAACCCATCTGGTGGAGCAGACATTCGATGTGCCGGTACCCATTTTTGAACTGGGCTTCAAGGAGACATGGCGCAAGCTGTCCGAGCGCGAACTCATTCTGACGGATATTCTGTTTGACGCGGTATTCGGTGTGATGACCGACTTTTACAGGCGGATGGCAAAGCGGGGACTGCTGGTGCGGGGAATGGGAAGCGACTATCTGCATTACGACGGTGTACAGGCGGTGGTGCTGGTGGGACAGTCCCCTGACCCCGAAGCACTGCGGGACGAGATTTTTGCCGAGATACGCCGGGTAAAGGAAGAGGGCGTATCACCCGAACTCTTTGAGTGCGCCAGACGGCAGCTCTATGCGGGCTGCGTTGAAGGAATGGAATCGCCGGGCAGTGTGGGCGATTTTCTCCTGAGCGACCTGATGCTGGACAGAGACAGTCTGGGAGATTTTGAAATCGCGGCTACCGTCACGCCGGAGGAAGGAACCGCGCGTTTTCGGGAGCAATTTGACATCGAACGCTGTGTTTTGTCAGTAGTACGAAAAAAGGAGGGCGATGAAACCAATGGAAGTGACCTTTCCGAAACTCGGTCTGGAGATGACCATTGACCGGGTGGCGCTGAGTGTATTCGGATTTGATATTTATTGGTACGCCGTGCTGATTCTGACCGGTTTTCTGTTGGCAGTGGGATATTGCCTACGCTGTGCCAAGCGGTTTGACATCAAGCCCGACCCCTTCATTGACATTGTGATGGTGGGGCTTGCCTGCGGCATTATCGGCGCGCGCGCCTATTATGTGCTGTTCCGGCTGGACAGCTACGACAGCTTTTTTGACATGATCAATCTCCGCGACGGTGGACTGGCGATTTACGGCGGCGTGATAGCGGCGTTTGACTCGGGGATCATTATGTGCCGGTATGTGGAAAAAGTGGAAATTCTGCCGGTGTTTGACGTGGTGAGCATCGGTTTTCTCATCGGTCAGTGCATCGGGCGCTGGGGGAATTTCATGAACCAGGAGGCGTTCGGTCGGGAAACCAATCTGCCGTGGGGTATGATGAGCGCCAACACCTATTATTATGAGGTGGTGGACGGCGTGTCCCGCCGGGTGGGTCCTACCACGGTACACCCCTGTTTCCTCTATGAATCGCTGTGGTGTCTGGCAGGTTTTCTGTTGCTGCACTTTATCAGTCAGCGGTATTACCGATTCAAGGGACAGATGTTTCTGTGCTATCTGTTTTGGTACGGACTGGGACGTGCGTGGATTGAAGGACTGCGCACCGACAGTCTGTGGCTGGTAGACAATGTGATTAAAGTATCCCAGCTGCTGGCGATTCTCTGTGTACTGGTTTCGGCGGCACTGCTGTATGTGGGCTGGCAGGGAATCGCAATCCGGGGCTGGCGGTTTCCGTCCAAGGAACCTGTCATGGCAGAAGCACCCGCTCAGGCGGATTGATCTGTTTGGTGGAGGTTTTTTGGGAAAAAAGACTGTAAGACAGGAGTTGACAGTGTAAATGGACGGCTGGAATCCGGAAGAATTTGAGGCGGAGATTTCCCGCCGACTGGAAGAAGAACACAAGCGCCGCGCGGAGGAAAAGGCAGCGCAGACTGAAGTTGCTTCCACGGAAGAAGATTTCTCTCTTGCCCCGCTGCCCGAAACAGACAATGATATGACAGTGTCCGAGGCGACGTCTGCCGGAGAGGAAACGCCTGTGTCACCCGTGACTTCCGCTTCCACCGAGGTTTCGTCGGAAGAGGCGCCCCCCGTCAGGATCAAGACCGGCGGAAAGTATTCGGCGGAGCTTTCGACCATCATGCAGGAAGAATCCGTGCGACAGCAGCAACATTCCGCTGCCGGAACGGCTCATACGGCTGAATCTGTCAGCCACGTACCGGATGAGTCTCCCTCGGAGGAAGCAACGCCGTCGATGGCGGGCATCCATCCGTTGCCGCTGGCAGTGCGTGTGATTTTTACCGCGCTGCTGCTGATTGGCGGCGGGGTGGGCATTTTTCTGATAGCGACGGGACGATATGTCTCACTCGCGATAAATGCGTTATGCTTTATGGCGTCGGCGGGATGCTTGTTGGGCGCCTTGGGACTGCATACCGCGGGTATGGCTAACCGACTGCTCAAAGCATTGGTGATGAAGCTGGGGGCGCTGGCGCTCTTCGGCTACTATTGCCTTTATGCCCTGCGAACGCTGGGCATGACCGTGCTGATCCACGGCGGCGTGGGAAAAATTGATTGGCTGACCGTGGCGCGGGAAGGTATCGATTATAATGTGCCGAAAGACGTGGCAGCGCTGGGATACGCGGGAATGGCGGAAGTGGCAGCCTTTGTGGTACCGTTTGCCTTTTTTCTGCTGCTGCTGGTGCGTCCGCTGCGCAATGTCGGTGTGTATTTCTGCGTGATGCCGCTGGTGCTGATTGGTGCGGGAACGCTGCGGGTTATCACCCATACGGGAATGGTCAGTCTGGCGCACTGCGTCATCTGTCTGGTAGGCGCGGCAGCGGCATATTTTCTCTTTATGCTTCCCCCGCTGCAAAACATCATGCGTCGTTCGGCGCTGATCGGCTGGGCAAGAGTGTTTGATGACGATGACTGATTATACTAACATAAATCCGGAGGTTTAGAAAGCTATGGCAAAGATTATCGACGGCAAAGCGGTTGCCGCCAGAGTGCGGGCAGAGGTCGCTGCCGAAACCGCAAAGCTGAAAGAAGAAGGCATTGTACCGGGCTTGGCGGTGATTATCGTGGGAGATGATCCCGCGTCCAGAGTGTATGTCAACAACAAGAAGAAAGCCTGTGCGGAGGTTGGCTTCCGTTCGGAGGAATTCGCGCTGCCTGCCGGCACGGATCAGAGCGAACTGATCGCTTTGGTAAAATGTCTCAATGACCGCAGCGATATCAACGGAATTCTCTGCCAGCTTCCCCTGCCCAAGGGACTGGATGACAAAGCCGTGATCAAGACCATCTCTCCGGAGAAGGATGTTGACGCCTTCCACGAGGAAAATGTCGGCAAAATCATGGTCGGCGCTTATAATTTTCTGCCCTGCACGCCCGCCGGTGTGATGGAACTGATCAAGGAGAGCGGTGTGGAAGTCGCGGGGAAGGAATGCGTGGTAATCGGGCGAAGCAATATCGTGGGCAAGCCGATGGCGATGCTGCTGCTCCATCAGAACGGTACGGTGACGATCTGTCACAGCAAGACTGCCAATCTGGCTGAAGTGACGCGGCGTGCGGACATTCTGGTGGCGGCGGTCGGCAAGGCGAAGTTTGTGACCGGCGACATGGTGAAGGAAGGCGCCGTTGTGATTGACGTGGGCATGAACCGTGACGAGAACGGCAAACTCTGCGGAGACGTGGATTTTGCTTCGGTGGAGCCGAAATGTGCCGCCATTACCCCTGTACCGGGCGGTGTGGGACCCATGACCATTGCCATGCTCATGAAGAACACCCTTACCGCGGCCAAACGGCAGAACGGTTTTTCCTGAAGGAGTTTTTCAAAAAAACAAAACGAAACACTGTGAATAAATTTCTGAATTACTTGACATTAACGACTGCTTGAATTACAATA
>CAMJHU010000030.1 GCA_946405565.1 uncultured Clostridia bacterium | reverse complement strand
AATGCTGTCATAGTAATAGATGGCGCTGCCGTCGGATTCAATCAGAACATCCATCTTGATTTCCACGTTGTTGCCGAAAAGCTCACGCCCGGCTTGTGCCACACGTTCCGCCGGCACGACGATCTTACCGGTGGCATCCTGCGTGTATGCCTGTTCCTGATCTTCCGCCTGACTCATCTGCCCCAGTACGCGCCAGATGGCACTTTCCAGAAGCATCTGATTGTCCGCCTTTTCCAGCGATTCAAAAGGCGAGGGATCATTCAGAACGACCGGTTCGATGAACTGGCTGTATTCCGTTTTCTTTTCGTTGGCGCCGCCGATATTGTGGAAGCCCGTGATGACCGTACTGAGTGCGCTTACCAGAATCATGACCGCAAAAAGAATTGCCACGCCGCCGATAAACGCGGAAATTCTGCGGCGTGCCCGTTTGCTTCGTTTTGCCATTTCGTCACCGTCCTCTTCATCGCCCAGCCATTCTTCCTGGAAATCCGCGTCGTCAATGTCGGGAGGCAGCACGAGCGAACCTTCCGGCAGCTTGAAGACAGCCGTCGGATTGGTTACCGCCGCCGAATGCAGGAACTGCATATCGTCCTGTTTTTCCGCAGCCGCGTCGTCTACCACGCTGTGCGTATCATCGACGATCAGCACCGATTCAAAAATATTCTCATCTTTAGGACGTTTTTGGCGGGGCTGATACTGCCGAACCTCCTCCGAGGTATCCTCGTCCTCTTCGGATATATCTCCGTCTATGGGTTTCTCGCTCTGCGCCGCTGTTTCCACATCGATTGTTTCCTGCTGAGGCAAAGGCGGCACCATGCTGAAAATATCTACTTCCGCGGGCAATTCCGCTGAGGAAGACTGGTCATCGGGAGATTCCTCTTCCAGGCGCAAGGCTTCGGCGATATCCGATGTCTCTGCCGAAACGGCATCCTCCTGTCCGGTAAGCAGGGTTTGTGAATCGGATATGTCTGCGGCGCCGAAGATTTCGTCTGCCAGCGCGGCAACTTCTACCTCTCCGTCAGAAGGCTCCTGCGAAACAGGTTCGACTTCCACCGCAACGCTGTCGGGGGTGGTGAAGAACTGATTCAGATCCACCGTTTCAGCGAATGCTTCTCCATCGTCCCCGTCATCCGTGCTGTCTTCGGGAAATGTTGTCAGCGGTTCATCTTCAATTGCCATGTAGGATTCCATCAGCCGTTGTGACAGAAGGCTGGCACTGTCCTCTGCCGCAACCGCGTCAGGCTGGATTGCCTCTGTAGTTACAGCACTGTCGTCTGCCTGCGGCGGCTGCACCTCATGCCAACCCTCTGACGTTGTATCAGTGAACAGATCTTCGGAAGTGGTTTCCGGGGTATCTTTGCCTGCTTCCGACGGGATATTGCTGTCCTGCGAAGCGGTACTTTGGGATTGCTCTCGGGCTTGATCAAAAATCTGCCCGATATCCTGCGGCTGCTCATAGGCAGACGTATCTTCTGTCGGTTTGGGGAGCGGAGTGGGTTCCGAAGAAGCAAAATCCAGCACAGGGGTGAAATCCGGTACGTTGGAAACTGTCTGTGAGGTTTCCTCCTGTGTCAGCGGTTCAGACGAAGCCGACACCTCCTGCGCCTCACGGATATTTTCTTCCATAATCCGATCATAAGGCAGCGCTTCGTTTTCGTCCAGTTCCACGGGTGCGACAGTCATTGGTGCGGACGGTTCCGAAACCTCCTCGAAGCGGCGTGCTTTCTTTTCCTTGGGTTTGTTGTCGGCGGGAGCAGGCTTGGATTTGGAGGAAGTCTCTGTGGAGGTGTTCTTTTCCGAACCCTCGGGTTTGGGCGGGAAGGCTGCGTCATAATATTCGCCCCAGTTGATGCCGGACTCTTTGGCTTTTTGTGAAGCCTGTGCCGCTTTCTCCGCAGCGGCGGCAGTCGCAGCCCATTCCTCAGCTGCCACATCCTTTGCCAATTGTGCCACAGTAGCCTTGCGCGCTTCGGTTTTTGCCTTGCGGGTTTCCTCGGTCTGTCTGTGGCTGTTGTTTTTCTTGCGGTGACTGCTGCCGGTAGGACGGGATGTGACCTGAGAGGGATTGTCCTTCTTTTGGTTTTCCAGATGTGACGCTGTTTCCGCCAGACGAACGATGTCGTCGTCGGCAGCAGATGAGGAACCAAACGATTCCTCCTGCATCGGAACAGACGGGCGCGGCATCGCTTTTTCCGTATAATTCCGGTTGACCGATCCTTGTGAACCGCCGGAGACTGGCGGAGTTTGCGCATTTCCCTGTGGCTGTATGCCTGATCTGACGCCATAGCCGCCCCGGTTGGCACTGGCAGGAGGCAGTACGGCGTCGGTCATGGCGGCACGGGAGTAATCGCCGCTGTCAAAGGTGCTGTGAGACGCACGCAACGGTGCGCTCTCTTCTTCTATGGAACGCTTCTTGGCACCGGGATGATAATTACCGTCCGCGGAATAGCCCGTGTAGGGGTTGGGACGGTTGCTGTATTCCTCGCTGTAACGCTTGACCGGCTTTTTATTGCGTTTACGGCGGGGCTGATTGCCATGATTGGTGTTGCTTGCCACGGAATCTCATTCCCCCCTTGAGATGATTCGTCCTTTATCATCCGTCCTGTTTTGGCAATAAACGATACAATGGGGATTGCCGCACGACGGATGACTGCTTAATTTCTGATCTGTCCGTCTCCCAGAATGATAAATTTGGAGCTGGTGAGCTGACGGATGCCCATCGGACCGCGGGCATGGAGTTTCTGCGTGGAGATGCCGATTTCGGCGCCGAGACCGAATTCTCCGCCGTCGGTAAAGCGGGTGGAGCAGTTGACATAGACCGCCGCGCTGTCTACACGAGCCGTGAAGGCTTCGGCGTGGGCATAATCACGGGTGACAATGCACTCGCTGTGACCGGTGGAATAGCGGGCAATATGGTCGATGGCTTCATCAAAGGAATCCACTACCCGGCAAGCGAGAATATAGTCGAGAAATTCGGTGGCATAATCCTGCGGGGTAACCGGAAGGATGCTGTCGCCCAGAATGGCGGCGGTACGTTCGCAGCCGCGGATTTCCACATTTTTCCGGTCAAGACGTTCCTTAATGACCGGGAGTGCTGCCTCAGCGATATCTTTATGCACAAGAATCGTTTCGATGGCATTGCAGACACTGGGACGGGATGTTTTGGCGTTATCGATGATAGACGCAGCCATTTCGATATCGGCGGTCTGATCCACATAGACATGGCAGTTGCCCACGCCGGTTTCAATCACCGGTACAGTGGCTTTTTCCACTACCGCCTTGATCAGACCCGCGCCGCCCCGCGGGATGAGTACGTCGATAAACTGATTCAGCCGCATCATCTGATCCGCTACCCGACGGGAGGTATCGGTAACCAACTGAATACAGTCGGCAGGCAGACCTACCGAGGCAACCGCGTTGCGCAGTACGTCGGCAATGGTGCAGTTGGTGATAATAGCTTCCTTGCCCCCGCGGAGAATGCAGACATTGCCGGATTTGAGACAGAGTGCCGCGGCGTCACTGGTCACGTTGGGGCGTGCCTCGTAGATAATGCCCACCACACCGAGCGGCACACGCACCTGACGGATGCGCATACCGTTGGGACGGACACTGCCCTCGATGATCTCGCCCACGGGGTCAGACAGCGCCGCCACCTGCGTGATGCCGTCCGCCATGCCCGCGATTCGCTCCGGCGTCAGACGAAGCCGGTCGCACATACTTTCCTTCATGCCGTTTGCGGCGGCATTTGCCATATCCTGCGCGTTGGCGGACAGGATGTCATCGGTTCTTTCCAGCAATGCGGCAGCCATGGCGCCCAACGCCTGATTTTTAAGAGAAGTGCCGGCGGTGCCAAGCACTCTTTCCGCCGCTTTGGCTCTTTCGCCCATAATGGTCAGATTCATTCGTTTGCCCTCTTTTCGTGCGGTTTTAGATATGCCTCATTGATCAATCGTTCGGACGGGTAAAAAATGCGTACCGGTGATCTTACCGTCCACCAGATCGTATAGATTATTGGGGTTATCGCTGACAATGTAGGTGTCAATACCCACACCGCACGCGAATTCCGCTGCCTGCAATTTGGTGACCATGCCGCCGGTTCCCCGTTTGGAACCGGTGCCGCCCGCCATTTCCTTGAGTGCGTCGGTAATTTCCAACACCACCGGAATCTGCACAGCCGAATCGTCCTCGCGGGGGTTGCGGTCATAAAGTCCGTTGATATCGGTAATCATCACCAATGCCTGCGCCCCGACCATATTGGCAACAATGGCGGAGAGATTATCGTTGTCGCCGATATTGTTGCCGGTGAGCTCGTCGATGGCAACCGTATCATTCTCGTTCACGATAGGAATGATCGACATTTGCAGCAGCGCGGAGATACACTCGATGACGTTTCCTTTGTGGTGTTCATTTTCCACATCATAACGGGTCAGCAGAATCTGCGCCACATTCATGCCGTATTCGGAAAAAATTTTGTCATACAGAAACATGAGCTCGCATTGACCCACGGCAGCCATAGCCTGACGTCCCGCCACGTCCTTCGGACGTTCGGAAAGTCCCAGTTTGCCTACGCCTACGCCCAGCGCGCCGGATGTCACCAGTACGATTTCGCGACCGGCGTTGCAGAGATCGCTGATGACGCGGCAGAGATGATCGATGCGCCGGATATTCGGCTTGCCGTTTTCATAGGTCAGGGTGGAAGTTCCCACCTTGATGACGATTCGCTTTGCGTCTTTGATATTACCCAAAAATTGTCACGCTCCGAAAAAACGAAATACAGAAATGTGATTTGGCACTTAAATGTATTATAACACAGGTTTCGTCCGCATTCAATCACTAAATATGCCTTATTCCGAGGGAGAAATGCTTGTTATATACAATATATTGATTTCTTCCTGATACCTGACTGTTCGGTATATTTTCTATTATAACATACTCCCACATTGAAAAAAACAATTATGACAGAACTGTTATTTTTGATTTTGGTGTTCGACGTATTTCAACGGGATTTCCCTGAAAAAACACGGAAAAATCTTGCAATCCCCCAATTATTTTGCTATAATGAATTGATATCATAGAATGAGGTGATTCTCTTGAAACGCAAACCGGGCAAGAGCGCCGCGGCACTGATGGCGGCTGTCATCTGCGCGGTAGGCTGGTGCGGGATTCCTGTGGCGGCGTCGCCGGACACATCGTCCTCTTTGTCCTCGGACCCGTCGTCCTCCGTATCTCCACCCAGTGACGACAGCGTGCCGGAGGACATTGTCTCTTCCAATCCGCAGGAAACGCTGGGAACGGCTGGATTTTCCGACGCCAATACCAAGCGCATTGCCGTGGGAAAATCTACCACACTCTACCTGACCGTCAAGGATATGGGCTACCGGTTTTCCACTACATTTGCTTCTTCAGACAAATCCATCGCCACTGTTACACAGGTGGATAACCGCGCGGTCAAGGTGGTTGGTCTGAAAAGCGGCGTGGTTACCATTACCGCCACAGTGGAAGCCAATAATAAGGAAACCAAAGTGGCGAAATATACGTTGGTCGTGGGTGACGGCGAACTGACGTCGGATTCCGCCGCGTCAGAACCGGTATCGGATGGGGGCGCGGGTATTGTCACAGGGTATGAAAACGACAACGATCTTGACCTTTTTTCCTCAACTGACGACCCTATGCTCATTGCCTATGCCAAATCCCGCACCAACGCCAATGCGTCATCGCTGCTCATCGGACTCATCGCGTGGATTTTCATCATTTCGGCGGTGGTGTATATTTTCTCGGTGATCATCAGTCTGCGCACGCCCAAACTCAATGTGTCGCCCGGCAGCCGTCGGCGTTACAGCACGGGCGGTTCGGATTCCCTGCGTTCCCGCAACCGGCTGCTGCCCGACAAGTATTATCGCGGACTCAAAAAATACTGATCGTCCTTCCTCTTATCATTCATTACCACTCGGAGGCATCGTTATGGAATCAATGACTTCCTATATGCAACAACTGACCGACCGTCTCAAAAGACTCAGCCGCAAGATACGCCATACCGATCGCTATGTGCTGGCGGGACTGGTGACAGCGGCAGTCTTTGCGCTTTTTGCCATTATACAACTGATTCTGATCCTGACCGTGAGAGCGTCTGTGACATTGGATACCGCCGCACTGATTCTCACCGATCTGGGCGTAGCGGTTATCTGTGTGGTGCTGGCGCTGCGACGGGACGAAGCCGTAAAAAAAAGCCAGACGCGCCAGCCGCCGGAAAAGACCGGTCAGGCAGCGGGATTAGCCGTATGTGCAGCCGCCGGAAAGTGAAGGCGGCACCAAAAACAACTATCAATCACAATGAGGTGTAACAAACATTGTCAGCTCCACAGGAAACCATTCGCAATTTTAGCATTATCGCTCATATTGACCACGGCAAGAGCACGCTTGCTGACAGAATTCTCGAAAAAACCTATGCTGTCAGCTTACGGGAGATGGAAGATCAGATGCTCGATAACATGGATCTGGAACGGGAACGCGGCATCACCATCAAATCCCACGCCGTTACGGTCAATTATGAGGCACAGGACGGAAAGGTCTATACTTTCAATCTCATTGACACGCCCGGTCATGTGGATTTCAACTATGAGGTGTCCCGTTCCCTTGCCGCCTGTGAAGGGGCGATTCTGGTGGTGGATGCCAGTCAGGGCATCGAAGCCCAGACGCTCGCCAACACCTATCTCGCCATCGACGCGGGACTGGAGGTGGTGCCGGTCATCAACAAGATTGACCTGCCTTCCGACGATCCGAAGCGGGTGATACACGAGGTGGAGGATATCATCGGTCTGCCAGCCGAAGACGCGCCGCAGATTTCGGCGAAGGTGGGACTGAATATCGAGGCGGTATTGGAAAAAATCGTCACGGATATCCCCGCGCCCGACAACGATCGCGAAGCGCCCCTCAAAGCGCTGATTTTTGACAGCTATTATGACAGTTACAAGGGTGTTATCGTTTATGTCCGTCTCATGGCGGGTACGCTCAAGGCGGGGGATACCATCCGCATGATGAGTACCGGCGCGGAATTCAATGTGGTGGAATGCGGCTATCTGCGCACCACGACATTGGAACCCGTCGGTGAACTGGCGGCGGGGGAAGTGGGTTATATTGCCGCTTCCATCAAAACCGTGTCCGAAGCGATGGTGGGCGATACCGTCACCAATGCGGACCGTCCTGCCGAGCAGCCGCTTCCCGGCTTCCGCAAAGCCAACCCCATGGTGTTCTGCGGCATCTACCCGGCCGACGGCGCCAAATACGGGGACCTGCGGGAAGCGCTGGAAAAGCTCCAGCTCAATGACGCGTCCCTCTCCTTCGAGCCGGAAACCTCCGTCGCGTTGGGCTTCGGATTCCGCTGCGGCTTTCTCGGTCTGCTGCACATGGAAATCATTCAGGAACGTCTGGAGCGGGAATACAACCTCGACCTCATCACCACCGCGCCGAGCGTTATCTATAAAATCACCGGAACCGACGGTCAGGTGACCTATATCGACAACCCCACCAACTATCCCGACCCCTCCCAGATTGCCTTCGCAGAGGAGCCGATCAGCGACGCGCATATTTATTCGCCCACCGAGTATGTCGGCAATATCATGGAGCTTTGTCAGAACCGCCGCGGCGTGTTCAAGGGCATGGAATACATCGACACCGACCGCGTGGACATTCACTATGTCCTGCCGCTCAACGAGATTGTCTACGATTTCTTCGACGCGCTCAAGAGCCGCACCAAGGGCTATGCGTCGTTCGACTATGAACCGGCGGGCTATCAGCGTTCCGAGCTGGTCAAGCTGGACATGATGCTCAACGGCGAGGTGGTGGACGCGCTGTCCTTCATCGTCCACACCGACAGCGCCTATCCCCGCGCCCGCAAGATGACCGCCAAGCTCAAGGAGCACATTCCGCGTCAGCTCTTCGAGGTGCCGATTCAGGCGGCCATCGGCGGCAAGATTATTGCCCGCGAAACCGTCAAGGCCATGCGCAAGGACGTGCTGGCCAAGTGTTACGGCGGCGACATTACCCGCAAGAAGAAGCTGCTCGAAAAGCAGAAGGAAGGCAAGAAGCGTATGCGGCAGCTAGGCTCGGTGGAAGTGCCGCAGGACGCTTTCATGGCGGTGCTGAAGCTGGACGAGGAATAATGAGATTGGGTTGCATTCATATGGAACGCATGATTTGGAGATAACGTGATAAAGTGATAGAATTTTATCATGATTGTGAGATTTTAGTATGAATATTATTGTAATGATCCCCTCCCTCAACCCCGACCAATCGCTGATTGAGTATGTGGAGGCGCTGGCGAAAGAGGATTTCATGCAGATCATCGTTATCAACGATGGCAGTTCGGCCAAATTCCACAAGAAATTTGCCCGTATCGGCAAAATTGATAAATGCCGTGTGCTGACGCACAAGGTCAACCAAGGCAAGGGCAGGGCGCTGAAAACCGGCATCGCGTTTGTCATGAAGCATTTCCCGAAGTGTGACGGCATTGTCACGGTGGACGCGGACGGTCAGCACAAGCTCAACGACGTGCTGCATATTGCGCAGGCGGTCATGGAAAACAGCAACCGGGTGATTCTCGGTTCGCGCGATTTTCACGCGCCCAATATTCCGCCCCGTTCCGCCTATGGCAACCGGCGGACCTCCCATGTGTTTGCCCTGTTTTTCGGGCAGAAGCTGATGGATACCCAGACCGGGCTGCGCGGCATTCCGGCGGCGCTCCTGCCGGTCATGCTGGAAATCGACGGCGAGCGGTACGAATATGAGATGAATATGCTCATCGAATGCCGTCAGCGCAAAATCGAGCTGTATGAGATTCCGATTGAAACGGTATATATTGATGAAAACGACAGTTCCCATTTCCGACCTGTTGTGGATTCCGTCAAAATCTACTGGCTGATCTGCCGGCGGTTTCTGACCTATTTCCTGTCGTCCGCCGTCAGTATGGTGGTGGACCTGCTGTTCTTCACGATATTTGCCAAACTGGTGCTGCCGGGTGATTTTGTCTATCGCATTCAGCTTGCCACAGTGGTGGCACGTGTGGTGTCGTGTACCGTCAATTTCACCATCAATAAAAAGATTGTCTTCCGTAAGGAAGGAAGTCTCGGCACGACAGCAGTGAAATATTTTGTGCTGGCGGTAGCGGTCATGCTGATTTCCGCCAACGCGGTCAACTGGCTCTATGGTCTTCTGCATTGGCCGGAACTGCTCATCAAAATCATCGTGGACTGCACACTGTTTGTCTTTAATTATGTCATACAGAAAAAACTGATTTTTAAAAAATAATATCACGCGCAAATACAGGTGCAGGTGGTTTGCGGTATAATGAAATATCCGATTCTATGAATGCGACGAAGGGTGAAATGGTATGGTAGTTGGTTTTGTCGGCTGCGGTTACGCGCAAAAAGCCGATGTAGCCGGAATGATCAGGGAAAAATACGGGTTTCGGGCAGCGTCCCCGCAAGAGGCGGAACGCCTGCTGTCCGAGCCTGGCGATTATCTTATCGAAACCGTTGCTGACCCCGCGGTATGGAATGAGGCGGTGAAACAGAACGGTCTGCTGCTGTCCTTCCGGATGCCGGACGGTGAGCGGTTGGAGGAAACCGACGCGCCGGGCGGAAAGGGGCAGGTGATAGACGTCGCCGGCAAAACGGCGGAGCAGGTATGCGAGGAGGTGTATGCCTGCATCTGCGAGTATCGGTTTTTGCGGGCGTTCGGCGCATGGAGAAACCGCGTGGACCGGGAAATTCAGGCGGACGGCATCCGTCCGCTGTTGGCGGTGTATGACGATTATCCGTATATGAAGCCCTATTGCGATGAGTTTATCAATTTCTCCTTCGGGGGCAAGCGGATTCGGGCGTATCTGGTCAAGCTGGGGTACGAATTATGTGGAAAAACAGCCAACCAGGACGTTATGACGGCGGGGTTGGCTTATGAAATTATACAGAGCGGTATTCTGATTCACGACGATGTCATTGATCAAAGTCGGGTGAGACGCAAGAAGCCCACCTATCATGTGCTGTTCGGGGATAATCATTTAGGGGTC
>CAMJHU010000029.1 GCA_946405565.1 uncultured Clostridia bacterium | reverse complement strand
GTCCTGCAGCCGCTGGAGATTTTCTCCTTCAACGATACCGTCGGCGAACGTACCGAAGCCAACGGCTTCTCCATCGCGACGGTGTACACCAACACCGGTACCACCAACGACGTCGGCGGCGGTATCTGTCAGGTGTCCTCCGCGATTTTCTCGGCGGCGTTCAAGGCGGATCTGGAAATCACCAGCCGCACCAACCATATGTACAAGGTGCATTACTGGACCACGCCCGGCGAGGACGCTACCGTCAACTGGGGTACGCTGGATTTCAAATTCCAGAACAACAAAACCTATCCCATCAAGATCAAGATGATCTATCAGTCCAAAGGCGGCAAGGGAACCATCACCTGTCAGATCTGGGGTACCAACGACGGCTACCGCTGTGAATTTGACAACAAGGTGGTGCAGATGGTCAAGACCCCCACCGTGCAGAAGAAGGCAGTCACCGGCAAACCCCGCGGCACCAAGGAATGGGGCGATCCGGGTCTGACAGTCGAGATTTACCGCGTGCGTTATAAGGACGATGTCAAGATTTCCAAGGAACTTTACGCGACCAGCATCTATCAACCGCTGCCCACAGTGGAATACGTGTAGTTTTTCCACTTTTTCCACAGGATCCCTTGACAGCCAAAAAAACCGGACAGGCGCTCCCTCTTGGAGAGGGAACCGCTTGTCCGGTTCTTCTTGTTTGTGTGATAGCCGCGAATGATTACTGCACGAAATAGACGTCCATCTCGACCGACTGATCGTCGAACGCGATGTAAGCCTTGCTGTTTTCGGGCTGCACATAGACCTTGATATCCTTGTTCTCACCGACAACGGCTTTGGCGTTCCGGATAATCTCGTTGACAGGCACCTGTGCGCCGCCGAATTCGATAAAGACTTCCGCGGTGGCAGCAGCAGCGGGCGCTTCGGTCTTGACTTCCTCGGTCTTGACTTCTTCGACCTTGGCTTCTTCCGCCTTAACCTCTTCGACCTTGGCTTCTTCCGCCTTAACCTCTTCGACCTTGGCTTCTTCCACCTTGGCTTCTTCCACCTTGACCTCTTCGGTTTTGGGCGTCAATTTCTTGGCAGCGGTGGTTTTTCTGGTGGTCTTTTTGGGTGCCGCCGGAGCAGCAGTCTCCGTTTTCTTTGCTCTGGGCATTTCTGAAAACCCTCTTCCTGATAATTTTTTGTGAGTATGATTTGCCAATGCATTAGTCAATATTCCTATGACCTGACTGTATTATACACCTTTTCAAGGCAAATGTCAAATATATACAAAAAACATTTTTATATTTGTAGGACAAACCAAAAAACACCCGCGATACAAGCAAATAATAATGGAAATTTTATCAAAAAGAAAAGGAAATCGAAGAAAAGCCATCAACCGTTCTGCCTATCCGCGTCGGAAGAAACCTCTGTCGGCTTCTTTTGCAGAATGCGCAGGCGGTAGCCGCTGAGGTATACCGAGCCCAGCGCCAGTACCGGAGAAATCATGACTACCCGGCGGAAGGAATCGTACCCCTCGGCGATATGATCCAGCACCAGCAGCGCCAGAAATACCAGTCCGAGCGCGTACAGATAATGGCGGAACAGATAGCGGAGGCGCTTGTATTCAATATGCCAGAGGATGCTGCGCGCCATAAAGAACAAAGCGGTAAGAACAAAAATCACACCGAATCCCAGAAACAGTCCGCCGCAGACATAATAGAGCGGAATCCGCTGCTGAAAATTGATCAGCACGAGCATAACACCCAGCGATAAGGCTGTGATGAGACCGCTGAAGCTGCTGATCCTGCGCAGGGTGGTAATGAGTCGATAATGAAACGGTTTCATTGAGGAAGCGCCTCGCTTTCATGTGTCGTGATATAATCCTCCCGCAGCAGCCCGTAGTGGGCGATATCATAAAAAACGCCGTCCTTCATGATTTCCTGTCGGGCGATGCCCTCAAAGGTAAAGCCGAGCTTATCCAGCACGCGGCGGGAAGCGGTGTTGTGGGTCATACAGATGGCGCCCACACGGTTGAGGTCGAGCGTATGGAAGGCATAATCCAGCATCAGCCGTCCCGCGCGGGTGGCAATGCCCTGGTTCCACCAGTCGGGGTGAACGTAATAGGCAAGTGTGGCGTGGCGGCAGCTGCGATTGACATTGACAATGCCGATGTTGCCCACAAGGGTATGGGAAGCGCCGTCGAAAATACCGAATTCATAGGAGGAACCGGTTCTGCGGCAGTTGGAATTGAATTTAATCCACCAGTGAGCGTGCTGTACGTCAAAGTGACGGCGGATATTATAGGTGGTGCGGTAGATTTCATCGCGTGACGTCATGGCGGAAAGCGCTTGCGCGTCACCGGGTTTGTAGAAGCGCAGATAGATGGTGCCGTCGGACAGACGGGTTTCTGCCATGCCTGTCACCTTCTTTGGGGATTGTTATTCTATAGGAACTATGCAGAATTCAATCTGTCATTTTCTGCTTAAAAATACAGTATGCTTGTGTGTTTCAGCAAGTGAAATGTATCAATTATTTCTGCATAGTTCCTTAATGACCTTGATGCCGAGTTCCGCGAGCTGGACGTCATCCACCGGCTGCGGTGCGTTGGTCATGGGTTCGCTCGCGTCCTTGACCTTCGGGAAGGCTACCACGTCGCGCAGCGATTCGGCTTTGCACATGAGCATCACCAGACGGTCCAGACCGATGCCGAAACCGCCGTGCGGCGGCGCGCCGTACTGGAACGCGTCGGTGAGGAAGCCGAATTTCTCATGCGCCTGTTCGGGGGTGAAGCCGAGCGCCTCGAACATCTTCTCCTGCAATTCCGGGTCGGTGATACGAATCGAGCCGGAAGAGAGTTCGATGCCGTTGAGGACAAGGTCATAGGCTTTGGCGTAAACCTTGTCGGGGGCGTTGTCGAGGTACTGGATGCAGTCGTCCAGCGGCGCGGTAAAGGGATGGTGCATCGCGTCCCAGCTCTGTGTCTCGTCGTTGTACTCGAAGAAGGGGAATTCCACGACCCACAGGAAGTTGAAGGTGTCGGGAATGATATCCATGCGCTTGGCGGCTTCCTGACGCAGTGCGCCGAGGACGGGGAGCGTCACGGCGTTTTTATCGGCGACGATCAGCACCACGTCGCCCTTTTCGGCGCCCATCCTGTCGAGAATCGTTTCCAACTGCCCTTCGGCGAGGAATTTCGAGAAGGTGCAGGTGGGCTTTTCGTCCGCCCAGCGAATCCACGCCAGACCCTTCGCGCCGATGCCCTTGACGTATTCCACCAGCTTGTCGATTTCCTTGCGGGTGTAGACCTTCGCGCCGTCCTTGACGCAGATGCCGCGCACACTGCCGCCGTTGTCGAGGGCGGTCTTGAATACGCCGAATTCCGTCTGCGCCGCGATGTCGGAGAGGTCGGTGATTTCCATGCCGTAACGGGTGTCGGGCTTGTCCGAACCGTAGCGGAACATGGCTTCGTTATAGGTCAGGCGGGGGAGCGGCATGGGGATGTCCATGCCCATGGTTTCTTTCATGAGGAATTTCACGAAACCCTCGCCCACAGACAGCACGTCCTCCATATCGACAAAGCTCATTTCCACGTCGATCTGGGTGAATTCCGGCTGACGGTCGGCGCGGAGGTCTTCGTCGCGGAAGCAGCGGGCGAGCTGGAAATATTTATCAAAGCCCGACACCATGAGCAGCTGCTTGTAAAGCTGGGGCGACTGGGGCAGGGCGTAGAAGCTGCCGTTATGGACACGGCTGGGAATGATGTAGTCGCGCGCGCCTTCGGGGGTGGACTTGATCATCATGGGGGTTTCGATTTCGATGAAGCCGTTTTCCGAGAAGTAGCGGCGGGCAGCCTGCATGACCTGATGCTTGAAGAGAATGTTCTTCATAAGCGCGGGACGGCGCAGGTCGAGGTAGCGGTTCTTCAGACGGATATCCTCGGCGGTCTTGCAGTTGTCGGTGATTTCAAAGGGCGGGGTAATCGCCTTGTTGAGAATGCGGAGTTCGGTGACGGCAATTTCAATGTCGCCGGTGGGAATGTCGGGGTTCTTGGACGAACGCTCCCGCACGGTGCCGACCGCCGCCAGCACGTATTCACCGCGGCAGGATTTCGCTTTTTCAAAGACCGCTTTATCGGTCGTGTCATCAAAGGTCAACTGCAAAATGCCCGTGCGGTCGCGCAGGTCGATAAAGATCAAGCTCCCTTTGTCGCGCTGTTTCTGCACCCAGCCGCAGACGGTGATGCTTTCTCCGATGTTCCCGGCTCGCAGCGTGCCGCAGTAATGCGTGCGCCTGAGCCCTGCCAGTGTTTCTGCCATGTGTAATTCCTCCAGAAAAATAGGTTTTGCAAATTTTTTACCCTATCATTGTATTATATATCATCCTGCCTGTCAATTGCTATGGGTTTTTATTAATTTTTTGAATTTTTTGAATATCAATCCATTACGGCAATAAATGGAACCCCGAATCCTGTTTGAGTTCCACGATGACGAGTTCGGGGCGGTTGTTGATGCGGATGGGGAAAACGCTGTTGCCGAGTCCGCGGCTCACCACCATCGACGCGCTGCCCACATCATAGACGCCTTCGGTATACTTGGGCGAAAAGCCCTGTCCCGGCGCATAGACCGGTCCGAAGAAGGGCAGGCGAACCTGCCCGCCGTGGGCGTGACCCGAGAAAATCAGGTCTACCGGCTCGGTCACATAATGCTCCACCGCCTGCGGCTGATGGGCAAGCAGGATGTTGAGACGAGACGAATGAGGGGTGATATATTCGATCTTGCTGCCGAAGAGATTGACGTTTGCCAGTCCGATGAGGTTGAACACGTCGTCGGGGGCATTGGCGGTCACAATGTCTTCCCGATAATCCCCGATGTTGTTGCCCCGCCAGAGAATCCCCTGACGGCGCGATATCACCGCGCACTCGCTGTCCAGCACCACGCCGCCCGCCTGTTCAATGCCTTGTGTGAGCTTGTATATCTGGGGCAGGGGGAGCGCCTCATCGTGGTTGCCTGTGACATAATAGAGCGGCGCGATCTGCACTGCCTGCGCGATAAAATCCAGTGCCGCGTCAATATCGGTGCGGTTATAATCCACCAGATCCCCTGTTACCACAATCATATCGGGCTTTGCCGCCTTGAGTTTGCCGATGAGAAAATAGGAGTGTTCGCCGAAGGATTTGTTGTGCAGGTCGGACACCTGCGCGATGGTGAAGCCGTCGAGGGCGGGAGAAACCTTGTCGGATTCATAGGTATAGTGCGAAACGGTAATGGCGTTGTCCTCCCACGCGAAGTAGCCCGCCACGCCGCCGAGCGCCAGTACGATGCAGAACAGCTCCGCCATCATCAGGCGGCGCCGCTGCCGGGACTGATGGTCGTAGGTCTGTCGGAAGATTCTCAGCAGAATCCGTCCGCATTCCAGTCCCACCATGCCCGCAAAGCAGACCAGCGCGGTCTTGGCATAGGGCAGCCCTTCCCGCGCGATCTGGGAGAAATTGACGCTGTCCACCGTGCCGACCGTGCGCCGGAAGAGGTAAATCAGAAACTGAATGCCCGTGCGCACGGCGAAGATGATTTCGGGCAGAAACCGGATTTCCTCCGTATACAGCAGCCGCACGGTGCAATACAGCATCGGCACCGCGAGAAGATCGTCGATGTAGGAATGGGTAAAGCCGCCGACGAGAAGATGCGCGGCAATATTCACGGCGGCGAGAATCATCAGCAGGATGGAGAAAACCCATCTGCTCTGTGTCTGTCCGTTATTCAAGTGTTTTATGTTCCCTCCTTGCGGCAAAGACGCTGTTGTTTCCTGCTAAAATGTTCTGCGGAGTATATCAGCACCGTACCCATCGCGTAGCAGATCACATCACGCCAATCGGCAACCGACCCCAGCAGAATGCCAAGCAGACTGCCGCGAGGGATGCCGAACCGGTCGCAGAAATTGAAATATTGTATCACTTCCGCCAGAATCCCCAAGCCGCCCACGGCAGCCGGGAGCCACGGAGCAGGACGCACATAAAAGACGCGGACAAAGCAGTAAAGCAGCGGTATTACCAGCACGTCGCCGAGATAATCCCGCGCCAAGCCGCCGCCGAATTTACCGATGAGAATTTCCACTGCCAGCAACGCGGCAAAGCAGCAGGCGGCGGAAATCCGTTTTTTCCAGTTTGGGTTGTTATTCATACATCATCAATCCCACCAGAAATACCAATACGGCGATTGGGTCAGACCGTTTGCCAAAGTACGGAGGTTGTACTTTGGCGCATACTGCCACACGCGATCCTCACAGAAATAGAACTGCTCCTTCGCCAGCTTATAGGCTTGCTCAAAGTCCGCCGGGGGATTGCTCACCCGGAATTCCAGCGCGGCGGAGGATACACAGCAGATTACCGCGCCGTATTTCTCATACCAGTGCTTTGCCATCGCCAGCAGTTCCTTCGGGGCAGGGCATTCGTTCCAGCCGCCCATCGGCAGCCACGCCGCAATCTGCCACGGCTCCGACACGGGGATTTTCGCGAGAAGGAGTTCCTTGCCGCATTTGAACGTGTCACTGAAGGGAACGGAAATGCTCCGGCGGGTATCGTCAAACAGAATGCCTTCCTTCGCGCCGCCCCAGTCTTTTTCCAAGTCAAATTCGTCATCGCTCTCGATGTATTGCGAGATTCGCTCCTCTAGCAAGTCGTCCACGTCGCGTTCCTTCCACTCGCTGATGAGCTTTGCGCGGTATTCGCGGAGGGTTTGCAGTTCCTTCTCTCCGAACGCAAAGTCCGGGTTGATGGTGTTCATGCCGTCCTCGCGCTCCATCACGTCCGCCAGAATATCCCACAATCCGGTATGCTTGTAGATCGTCATCGCCAGATCAATTTCACGCGTGGCAATCAGCACGGGATAATAGCCCTGCTCCCTGCCCTCCGCGACAGCCGCGTCGAACAGCTCCGACAGCGTTTCACACTTGGCGCCTTCGGGGATATATTCATAGGGACAGTCGAGGCTGGCGGCAATCAGATTACAGCCGACACTCGGCTTTACGGCAGATTGCTTCTGACTGCCAAAAAATTTTTCAAACAGTTTCATCAAACTCATTCCTCCCCGTTCTCCGTGCCGCCGAGAAGCGAGCCCAGTCCCGCAAGACCTTCAAACGCTTCCACGGTCTCATTGAGCCGCGCCATTGTGTCGCTGATGCCGAGGTCATAAAGCGTTTCGATAATGCCGGAATCCAGCGTGACTTCGGTCTGCTCGCCGTTTTCCATGTTTTTCAGTTTCACAATGCCCGATTCCAGCTCGCTGTCGCCGATGACGACGGTGTATTGCACGCCGAGCTTGTTGGCGTATTTCATCTGCGCCTTGACCGAACGGTTGTTGAGGTCAGTCTGCGCGGAGAAGCCTTCTTCCCGCAGTCTGGCGCAGAGTTCCATGCACTTGACCGTGGCGGCTTCGCCCATCGGCGCGAGATAAATCATGGTCTTTTCCGGTTCGGGGAATGCCACGCCCTGCGCTTCCATGACCAGCATGACGCGCTCCAGTCCCATACCGAAGCCGAGAGAGGGCGTATCGGGTCCGCCGAGCTGCCTGAACAGTCCGTCGTACCGACCGCCGCCGCAGATGGTGGACTGTGCGCCGAGGTCGGACGAGATGAATTCAAACACCGTGCGGGTGTAGTAGTCCAGTCCGCGCACGATGGAGGGATTGACGGTGTAAGAAATATCCATCGCTTCAAGGTACTTCTTCACGCTGTCGAAGTGAGCGCGGCAGTCGTCGCAGAGATAGTCGATCATGCGCGGCGCGTCCTTGGCGACTTCCTGACAGGTCGGCACCTTGCAGTCGATGATGCGCATGGGGTTGCGGTCGAGACGGTCGAGGCAGGTCTCGCAAAGCTGTTCCTTTTTGCCTTCAAAATAGGCTTTGAGCGCCTTGTGATATTCGGCGCGGCAGGTGGGACAGCCGATGGAATTGATTTCGAGTGTATAGCCCGTGATGCCGAGTTCGGTCAGCGTGGCGTTGGCGAGCGAGATGATCTCCGCGTCGGCGGCGGGAGAGGGTGCGCCGAAGAGCTCCACGCCGAACTGGTGGAATTCCCGCATACGTCCCGCCTGCGGCTTTTCGGCGCGGTAGCAGGACGCGACATAGCAGTCCTTGACGGGAAGCGCGTCGTTGATCAGACCGTGTTCAATGGCGGAACGCACCGCCGAAGCGGTCATTTCGGGACGGAGCGACAGCGAACGGTTGCCCCGGTCGTTGAAGGTGTACATTTCCTTCTGCACCACGTCGGTGGTATCCCCCACACCGCGGGTGAACAACTCGGTGTGTTCAAAGACGGGGGTGCGGATTTCGCGGTAGCCGTGCAGCCGGGCGGTTTCCAGACAGGTTTTCTCTACATACTGCCACTTGTAACTTTCAGAGGGAAGCACATCCTGCGTGCCTTTGATGGATTTGGTGATCAGTGCCATAATCAAAATTCCTTTCCTTTTCCGTTGTCAGATTTTTCGGGTTGTCAATTTATTATAGCATTGCGGCGTGAAAAATGCAACTCATTCCGCCAAATGGAGGGGTAAAAAAATCATAAAGAAAACGGTATGCGCTTTTTTATATGTCCCCCTAACCGTCCGGACTTGACAATCCCGCCGCGAAAAATTATACTGAAAAGGAATCTAGCAGAAAAGGAATCCGTCATCATGTCAGAAATCCAATACACCGCCCTTGGGGCGCATATCAAAACCGGCGTTCCGTCGCCGTTGTACCTGCTCTGCGGCGACGACGCTTATCTGCGCCGCCGCGCGCTCGACGCGCTCAAAGCCGCCTATCTGCCGGACGTGCTGCCGGAATTCAATTATACCGAGTTTGACGGCTCCACCTGCTCCGTGGAGGAAATCGCCGCCGCCGCCGAGACCCTTCCCATGATGGCGCCCCGCATGGTGCTGGTCAAGGATCTGGACGCGGCAGCCATCGGCGCGACGCAGTACCGCAAACTGGAATCGCTGCTGGGAGCACCGTATGATACCTGCGTGCTGATTTTTTTCAATGTATCAGTGAAAACCTCCGCCAAGGCGGGCGACAAGCAGGCTGCCATGCGGAATCTCATCAAGAAGCAGGGCACCGTGGTCAACTGCAAGACCCCTTCGGCTGCGGAAATCGCCGACATCCTCACCGCT
Organism: uncultured Clostridia bacterium; assembly: GCA_946405565.1. Classification (GTDB taxonomy): domain Bacteria; phylum Bacillota; class Clostridia; order Oscillospirales; family Acutalibacteraceae; genus RUG762. The sequence goes on along the minus strand of CAMJHU010000029.1, from coordinate 1,371 downwards.
GCCGCCAAGGAGAACGGCGCGTCCCTCTCCCGCGCGGACGCGTCCTATATGGTGGAGCGCTGCGGCACGGATATCACCAACCTCCTCAGCGAAATTGCCAAGCTGACGGCGATGTACGGTGGCAAAATCACGCGCGCCGCCATTGACCGGCACACTACCCAGAGCCTCGACGTGAAGGCGTATCTGCTGGCGTCAAATGTGATTGCCGGCAAGCGCCGGGAGGCGTTTGGCATACTCGAAGATCTGTTTGCCGAGCGCACCGAACCGGTCGCGGTGCTGGCAATTATGGCGGGCAGCTTCATCGACCTCTACCGCGCAAAGCTCGCTGCCGCTGACCGCAAGACCGCCGACGATATGCCCGCTTTGTTCGGCGACGAGTACAAGGGCAAGGAGAAGCGCCTGAGCTTTGCCTTCCGCGACAGCCGGCGCTATTCCCCCGAACTGCTGCGCCAGTGGTGTCTGCTGCTCTGCCGCACCGACGCGCAGCTCAAAAGCAGCCGCGTGGAAGGAACCATTCTGCTGGAAAAAATGCTGACCGAGATGTTCCTGCTGGCGGAGAGATACAGGTGAGACGGTAAAAATGGAGAAAATCAAAATCAAAGAAGCCATTATCGTAGAGGGAAAATACGACAAAATCCGACTGGATTCACTCATCGACGGTCTGATTCTCACGACCGACGGCTTCGGCATCTTCCGGAACAAGGAAAAAACGGCGCTGCTGCGTCATCTGGCGGAAACGCGGGGACTGCTGGTACTCACCGACAGCGACGGCGCGGGATTCCTCATCCGCAACCATCTCAAATCCTGCCTGCCGCCCGACCGCGTGAAGCACGTCTATATCCCCGACGTGTTCGGCAAGGAACGGCGCAAGTCCGAACCCTCCAAGGAAGGCAAGCTCGGCGTGGAGGGCATGACCACCGACATACTGGTAGAGGCGTTTCAGCGGGCGGGCGTTTCGTTTCAGTCCTCGGACAATGACCGCACAGACGATGAGCGGCATTTCAACATTACCCGCGCCGATTTCTATCGCGCCGGACTGTCCGGCGGCGCAAACAGCTCACGCAAACGCGCCGCGCTGCTGGCACATCTGGGTCTCCCCGCCCGTATGACGTCCAATGCCCTGCTCGGCGTCATCAACGACTGCATGACGCGCGACGCATTTCTTGCGTTTATGGAACAATATGACGGAGACGGCACAGAAGATTAAGGTTCGTTGATGAATTGTTTACAAATTATTTACTTTTATTTACTTTTGGCGGGAACTGTATTAGAATATGATTATCGGCGGAATCATATCCGTCAAAAGAAGTATGACGAAGGGATGACTGACGCATGACATCATGGAGTAAAAAAGCCGCTGTGCTGCTGCTG
>CAMJHU010000028.1 GCA_946405565.1 uncultured Clostridia bacterium | reverse complement strand
CTCCTGCCCTGCACCCGCGAGGAGGGCAGTGGCCCCCCTCGACTCCCCCGCCGCTGCGCGGCTAATTGGCGCTTCGCGCTTTTTCTTTTTTTGTTTTTTCTTCTTTCTATTTTATCTACATATCCTTGAACAAATCCCGGCAGTCATACACATACACCGCGCCCGACGCAATCGTAGCTATCACCGCCGCGTACAGGATCACCATGGATACCCCCAGCAGCACGTCTCCCGCTGCCCGCGGAATCAGAAAATCAAACTCATACAGCGCTTCGGCACAGAAAATGCCGACAATCGCCACCATCTGCGTCACTGTCTTGACTTTGCCCCAGAGATTTGCCGGAATCACCAGTCCCTTGTCCACCGCGACCATGCGCATGGACGTGACCAGAAATTCCCGGAACAGGATAATCGCCACCACCCACGCGCCGCAAATCTCCGCCTGCACAAAGCAGACCAGCGTGGACATCACCAGCATTTTATCCGCCACCGGATCCATCAGCTTGCCGAAATCCGTAATCAGATTCCGGCTGCGGGCAATGCGTCCGTCCAGCATATCGGTCAGCGACGCCAGTCCGAAACAGATACCTCCCAGCAGCCAGCGATAGGGAATGGCATCCCACAGAATGCACACCATGACAGCCGGGATAAACAGTACGCGCAGCACCGTCAGTTTATTGGGTAGATTCATCTTTCACATATCCTCTCGTCGATGTATTTCAGACAGGCTCTTTAGACCCGATGACCCACCAGATCGCAGCCCATCGAATCCGTGATCTCTACCTCCACAAAATCGCCCATCGCGGGGCGTGCCCCCTCGACGTCAAAGAAAATTTTGCCGTCAATCTCCGGCGCTTCGCCTTCCGAACGTCCGAAACAGCATTCCGCCAGCCGGTCAAAGCCTTCCACCAGCACCCTGCGGCGCTGACCGATCATGCGTTCGCACCATTCGTCGATCACGCGGGACTGCTCATCCAGCAGCGATTCCTCCCGCTGAGCAGCGGTCTCTTCGTCCACGCGGTCGGGCAGATCAAAGGCAGGCGTTCCCTCTTCCGGTGACCAGATGAAGCAGCCCAGCTTTTCAAACTTCATTTCCCGCACGAAATCCGCCAGCTCTTCAAAATCCTCCTGCGTCTCACCCGGGAAACCGGTCATGACGGTGGTGCGAAGCGTTACGCCCGGCACCTTCTCGCGGATATGTGCGATCAGCGCCGACAGCGACGCTTTATCACCCGGACGGCGCATGGCGCGCAGCACTTTTTGGCTCACATGCTGAATGGGCATGTCAATGTATTTGCAGATTTTGGGCTGCTCCGCCATCACGTCGAGCAGTTCATCCGTGATTTTTTCCGGATAGCAGTACAGCACGCGGATCCATTCCAACCCCTCCACGTCGCACAGCCGCCGCAGCAGTTCCGGCAGACACCGTCTGCCGTACAGATCGGAGCCGTATTCGGTGGGATCCTGCGCCACGATATTGAGTTCCTTCACGCCGCGCCGCGCCAACTGATCCGCTTCCCTGAGCAGTTCTTCCATCGGACGCGAACGGAACCCGCCGCGGATCAGGGGGATCGCGCAGAAGGAACAGCGGTTATGACACCCCTCCGCGATTTTGAGGTAACTGTAATAGAATTCCGTGGTCTGCACCCGCCGTCCGCACAGCGGCAGTGCTTCCTTTTCGCCGTACACGCTCATTCCCTTTTCTTTCAGCGAGCGCGCTACGATGTCGGCAATCTGCGTGTTGGCGCCGATGCCTACGACCGCGTCCACTTCGGGGATTTCTTCGAGAACCGCGTCGCGATAGCGCTCCGCCAGACAGCCCGTCACAATCAGGCTCTTAATGCGCCCTTCCTTTTTGAGCGCCGCCAGTTCGAGAATCTCCTCGATGGCTTCCGCCTTGGCGCTTTCGATGAAACCGCAGGTATTGACAATCGCCACGTCCGCCATTGCCGCGTCCGCCGTCAATTCATAGCCCGCGTCCGCCAGAAAGCCCAGCAGCAGTTCTGCGTCCACCTGATTTTTTGGACAGCCTAGGCTGACCATTCCCACTTTAACCTCACTCATTCTTTGCATGGCTCCTTTGATTCCATCGCCGCAACAGGACGATGGGATTCACATGATTTTTCTATTATATCATATCGCCGCGAAGTTTCCTATGTTTTTTCAGCCAAATTCATCAAAATTAAAAAAATATTCAAATTTTTCCTGTGGGTTTTCCTTTTGATTTTTCTGTTGAAAGAATCCTGTTGCAATCCGGACGGCAGCGTGTATAATGTATAATTGAATACGGACAATATCTGACAATGAAAAAAACGGCATGACTTCGGAACTGCCATGCCGCCACCACAGAAAGGAACTGTTTCACACATGAATATTCTGGATTATATCGACTGGCGCGGCGACCTCACATTTGCCGAACGCCCTTTTAACGACGTAGACAATCTCATTTTTTCTGAATTGGCTTACGCCGAGATGGAAAACATCGTGCCGGAATCTTTCACTTTTACCGTTTCGCTCCAAACGCTCTGTGAATCCTATCTCGCGCTGGGCTATCAGTCGGTGCTGATCAACGATCCCCTTCCCCTGCTCCAAAAAGCCGCCGTCTGCGAGCGCTATCGGGACGTGCGGGTGGGCGGCTATCTCAACCGCGTGGATGAGGGCGAACAGATGCAGTTCGCCGCCATGACCTTTGCACTGGGTGACGGCACCCTCTATGCCGCGTTCCGCGGCACGGACAATACCATCGTCGGCTGGCGGGAGGATTTCAACATCAGCTTTCTGCCCGAAACCCCCGGACAGGCGGAAGCCGCGGCGTATCTCAACCGTCTGGCAGCTGCCTCTACCTGTCCCATCCGCGTCGGCGGTCACTCCAAGGGCGGCAACTTCGCGGTTTACGCGGCGGCTTTCTGCGAAGAGGAACTGAACGACAACCGGCGCATCGTCGAGGTGTATTCCAACGACGGTCCCGGCTTCAACAGCAGCGCGGCGGATTCTCTCCGCTACAAAGCCATACTGCCCAAGGTCAAAAAGATTGTTCCCGAATCCTCCCTGATCGGGCTGCTGCTTTCCAGCCGGGCGGAACGCCGGGTCATCCGCAGCGACGCCAAGGGACTGCTCCAGCACGATCCTTATACATGGAGCGTCGTGGGGGATCACTTTGTTGCCGCCGACGGTCTTTCGCCCGAAAGCACCTTTATGGACGAGACGCTCGCCGGCTGGATCGACAGTATGGACAACGAACAGAAAAAAGCGGTGGTTTCAGCCATCTTCGATTCGATGGAAGCCTCCGGCGCATCCACCATCACCGAAATGAACGAAAACAAATGGCTCTCTTACAGTGCCATCGGCAAGGCGCTCGGCGCGCTGGATAAGACGACCGCCGACAACGTGACGGCTTCCCTGAAAAAACTGTTTGACGCGGGTAAAGATGTCTTCCGGGAACAGTGGGAAAAGGCGCTTCAGCAAAATCAGAAGACCATCAGCGTCAGGCGCAATTAACCGTTTTTAACAACCTCCGCGCGTATTTTCGTGCGGAGGCTTTTTGAGAAATGTGAAAAAACGAAAAAATTTCCGTAGATTCCGCAATTCTTTATCAATATAGTGCTTGCATTTTGATTGTAAATCGGCTATAATATTACGAACTATTTTAATGGGGAGTTTGCCCTTATTTGCTTTTTTGAGCGATAGGAAAGGAATGTTGGTATGGGTTTTTTTAGTACGCTGGGAAATGTGGAAGACATGCTGCTGTATGCGCTGACCATGTGTCTGATGCTGTTCTTTATCATGCCGGTGCATGAGTGCGCGCACGGCTTGATGGCAAAGGCACTCGGCGACGATACCGCCGAACGCGCCGGACGTCTGACGCTTCAGCCGCTGGCGCACCTGAATCTGTACGGCGCGCTGTTCATGTTTTTCTTCGGCTTCGGCTGGGCGGAACCGGTGCCGGTCAATCCCGTCCGCTTCCGCAACCAGAAGCGCCGGCAGGGCTATATGGCGCTGGTGGCATTTGCGGGACCGCTTTCCAATCTCATTATGGCGGTGCTGGGAATGCTGATCTATCGCGGCGGACTGTGCTTTGACATGAACGAAACGTTTTACGACAGCTTTACCTTTGTGATGCTGCGCATTGTGATTCTCAATATCGGACTGGCGGTCTTTAATCTGCTGCCCATCATGCCGCTCGACGGTTCCAAAATTCTCAATTGGATCATGCCGGACAGGATTATGTACCATATCGAGAACTTTATCAGCAGGCTCAACCCCATTATCTATATTGTGGCGTTCTACCTGTTCATCAACCTGCTCAGCGGTCCGCTTTCGGCTGTGCAGTACAGCATATTTTACGGTCTGTTCGGCGGTGTGAACGCGCTGTTCAACGCGCTGGGACTGGGACTGTCCGATTCGGTCATTTCGATTCTGATGGGTATCTGACGCCGTATGGAAAAACTGTCCTATAAGCTGGAGGTCTTTGAGGGACCTCTGGACTTGCTGCTCTTTCTGATCTCCAAAAACAAACTCAATATTTACGATATTCCCGTCGCCGAACTGCTGGAACAGTATATGGCGCACATCGACCTCATGCGCATGGAGAATATGGACGTGTCCAGCGAATTTCTCACGATGGCGTCGCGGCTGGTCTATATCAAGACCGCCATGCTCATGCCGCGCAAGGAAGAAGCCGAGGAACTCAAAAAGGAACTCAGCGGCGAACTGGTGGAATATCAGCTCTGTAAACAAATGGCGGGCAGGCTCGCGGAGCAGGCGAGCTTTGACGGCTTTACCCGCCGCGAGATGAAGATTGCCCATGATATGACGTACAGCCGCCGTCACGCGCCGGACGAGCTGCTCAAGGCGTATATCAGCGCCGTGGGACGGGGCTTGCGCCGTCAGCCGCCGTCCAAGGAGAACTTCCGTGCCATTGTGGGCAAAAAGATTGTCTCGGTTACCGAACGCGTCGGCTTTGTGCTGAAAAGCATTTATCAGTCGCGGCGGCTGCGGTTTTCGGCGCTGTTTGAGAGGGCGGATTCACGGAGCGAGCTGATTGCCACGTTTCTGGCGGTGCTGGATTTAATCCGGAGTCGGCGGGTGAATATGGACGACAACGGCATGATGACCATCAATGAGAGTGGGGGACGCAATTGGAAGCAAGCGGACTCAGAGCAGTCGTAGAGGCGATGCTGTTTGCGGGAGGCGACCCCGTAAGCTGTGAACGCATGGCGGGCGTGCTGGGCGTGAGCATGGATACCATCGACGGCGTGTGCGCCGAACTGAGCGAATTCTATGAGCAGAGCGGCAGCGCGCTTCGTGTGGTGCGGCTGGGAAAGCAGTACCAGATTGCCACGCGGGACGAGTACGCGCCGATGATCCGCACACTGCTGGATCTGAAAAAGGACGCGCCGCTGTCCAATGCCGCGATGGAAGTGCTGGCGGTGATCGCCTATAACGAGCCTGTCACCAAGAATTTTGTGGAACGGGTGCGCGGTGTGGACTGTTCGGGCGTGGTCAATACGCTGCTGGCGCGGGGACTGATTGAAGAGCGCGGGCGGCTGGATTTGCCGGGACGTCCGATGCAGTATGCGACCAGTCCGAATTTCATGCGGTGCTTCGGGCTGGAATCTATGGGGGAACTGCCCACGGTGCCGTCCGAAACCGGCGAGAACGTGCAGATCAGCGTGGAAGAAGCCATTGAAGAAAATCTGAAGACAGAAGATAAGCCCAATTAGCGAAGCGTGGGATTCCAAAGGGACGAGTCCCTTTGGCAGGGGCGTGGGGGCAGCGCCACCACTGGGGAGTGGGGCAACGCCCCACAAGGCAAGGGCAAAGCCCTTGCCGGGCGAGATGAGCCAATCTCTCAAACAGGGAAGGGCGAATCCAAAGCAAGCCGCGCCAATCTATAAAACAGGGAAGGGCGCATTCAGAAAGGAGGACGTAATCCAATGATTCTGCTGAAAATCATAGCCGTTCTCCTCAAACTCATCGGCATCATATTGTTACTTCTTCTTCTGGCGATGTGCATTCCCACACGTCTCGGCGTAACCTATAAAGATACAGTCATCATCCACATCCAATATCTGTTTTTCAAATACACCTTCGACAGCGCCAGCCTGAACGAAGAAAAAACCGAACCGGAAGAAAAACCCAAAAAACCAAGACTTCTCAAAACCGTTTTTACGTATCTGCTCGGCAGTGTCGTGTGGATTCTGCGTCTGATAAAACGCCTGCTTTCGGCTATCCTAAAATATATCAAAACATATAGCAAACGCGGCATTGCCGGTTTGAAAAGATTTATCAAAACCCATTTCAAGTCCAAGCCCAAAAAGAAACAGAAACAAACCGACGATGACGAAGAGGATTCCCCGAAGGAGAAAAAACAGCAGAGTTTATTCGGCAGTCTGCGGGAGGATCGCGGATTCTGGGGCGCAATCGGCTTTTTTGCGGATCTGGGCAAGGCGCTGGGCGGCGGTCTGGTGCGGATTTATCGCGGTGTGGCAATTGAAAAATTTATGCTGCGCGTATCAATCTGCGGCGAGGATGCCGCGGATACCGCGATTCAATACGGAAAAGTGTGCAGCGTCGCCTATCCGGCGCTGTCCTTTCTGCTGACCCATGCGCGGCGCTACCGGCAGGACATCGAGATCACGCCGGATTTTTCGGCAAACGGCGGACAGATTACTTTTGACGGCGAGTTTATTCTCTAGCCCATTCTGATACTGGCTCATCTGCTGGGCGCGGTGTTCCGTTTCCTGATTTGGCAGGTGAGATATTATACAACCCGAAAGCTCAATGAAAAGAAAGGCTGAGTGAAGCATTATGGCAGAGGAAAAAAAGACAGCGACAGAGGCGGCACCCGTCGAGGAAAAGGGCAAAACCGCCAATCACCCGATCAAGGGTATGATGGACGTGACGCTCTCCAAAATCAAGGACATGGTGGATGTTTCCACCATTATCGGCGACCCCATCATGGCGGGCGAAACCACGATTATCCCGATTTCCAAAATGGCTTACGGCTTCGCGTCGGGCGGCTCGGACTTCGACGGCAAGTCGGGACACCGCTGCTTCGGCGGCGGCGGCGGCGCGGGCGTGACCATTCAGCCGGTGGCGTTTCTGGTGATTCATGGGAGCAACGTGCGTCTGCTGCAAATCGACAACAACATGAATTCGCTCGACAAGGCGGTGGGCATGATTCCCAATCTGGTGGACAAGGTGAGCGATCTGCTGTCGGGCAGCGGCAAGGACAAGGACACGGCAAACGCGTCGGACGAGCCGGAAGTCACTTCCGAAAACGCCGAAAAGGCGGAACCGCTCACGCTTGACGTGACGGTGGAGGAAGACTGACGGCTGTCGCGCATAATCCCTTCCCCCGCAGGAAATACTATACCCGGAACAGACTATTTTGTGAATGAACGATCCATCAAAAAGATGACAAAAGGCAGGGGATTGGATGCAAGTGAAATATCCATCGGACGGACGGACGGCGGGATGGTTCCGCCGGTTGACGGCGCTGTTTACAGCCGTGGCACTGACCGCACTGTGCGCTTCTCCCGTTGTGGCGGAGGGAACCACGGCGCCACTCTCGGGCAAACGCAATTCCGCCTATGACGCGCGGACTGCCGCTGTGACCACCACTACCGCACCCGCGACCAACGGCACAACTGCTCCGACCGCGTCAAATGACACATCCGACACGTCGCAGACGACGACCACCACGGCGGCTTCCACCGAGATTGACGAAAATTCCAAGGAAGCGGAACTGGCTGCCGAGACTTCCTCTCCACAATTCAACGAGGACGGCACGCCCAATATCACGGCGGGTGCCGCAATTGTCATGGACTGTCAGACGGGGTTGATTCTCTACGGTCTCAACGAAAATGCGCAGATGCCCATGGCGAGTACCACCAAGATTATGACCTGTATTCTCGCGCTGGAAAGCGGCGACATCGGACGCGTGGTCACGGTGACGGAGGACTGTATGAACCTGCTCGACGGCACGCAGATCGGTCTGAAGGTGGGCGATACCATCACCCTGTACGACCTGTGCGTGACCATGATGATGTATTCCGGCAACGACGCCGCCAACACGGCTGCCGTCGCGGTGAGCGGGAGCATTCCCGCCTTCGTGTCCCTGATGAACGAGAAGGCTGCCGAGCTGGGTATGCTCAACACGCATTTTGACACACCGTCGGGTCTGGACCAATTCTCCGACGGGGCGCATTATTCCTCGGCTTACGATATGGCGCTGCTGGGACGCTATGCCATGCAGAATGCCGATTTCCGCGACATCGTGAATTTCAAGGTACGCAACGTGTATTTCGGCGAATACGCCAAACACGGCAAGTCACTCTATACCCACAACTACCTGATGGAAGGTCAGAAATTCGGCTACAAGGGCTGCGACGGCATCAAGACCGGCGTCACCAATCTGGCGGGACAGTGCCTTGTCTCCCATGTCACCACCGACGAGGGTATCCAGCTGGTGTGTGTGTCGCTCAACAACACCAACCGCTGGAGCGATCACAAGGCGATGTATGAATACGCCAAAAGCCTCTATGAGCAGGTGGATGTGGACGGCAGTCTGAGCGGCTTTCAGCCCAAAGTGGTGGGCGGTACCAAGTCCACGTTGCGGGTGAACTGCGAGACCGACGCCAAGCTCAATATTCTCAAGACGCAGGCGGGCAATCTCAAGCGGGAACTGGTGTATGACAGCTTTCTGCTGGCGCCTATCGAAAAAGGCGACGTAGTGGGATATCTGCAATATTCCGCCAACGGTATGCTGCTGGCGAGTTATCCGATTACCGCTGCCGAAAGTATTCAGGGCAATACCGACAGTTGGTTCACGGATTGTATCCGCACGCTGGAGCAGGAATCAAAAGATAATGAATAGTGAATAGTGAATAGTGAATAAAGAAAAAGCGCGAAGCGCCAATTAGCCGCGCAGCGGCGGGGATTCCAAAGGGACGAGTCCCTTTGGCAGGTCAAGGGCGGCGCCCTTGCAGGGGACCGGGGGCAGCGCCACCGGCAGGCAGGCGTAAGCCTGCCGAGCGAATCGGGCTATGACCCGCAACGGGGAAGGGCGAATTCCTAAAGGGAACCCTTCCCGATGGAACCCCCGTTGACAACACACAGGAATCTACATAAAGGAATGTGACAGAATGGCTCAGAAAATCAGGCTGCAAAAATTCATGGCGGACTGCGGTCTTGCCTCGCGCCGGAAGGCGGAGGAACTGATCGCGGAAGGCAAGGTGCGTGTGAACGGACGCGTCGCGACGGTGGGAGAAAAGGTAGACCCCGCGGTGGACAAGGTGACGGTCGGTTCCCGCAAGCTGGCGGCACAGAGCGGTCGGCGGGTCTATCTGATGGTACACAAGCCGCGCGGCTTCGTGACCACGATGGACGATGAGCTGGGGCGCAAATGTGTGGCGCAGCTTGTCGCTGATGTGCAGGAACGCGTCTTTCCCGTGGGACGGCTCGACCGCGACAGCGAGGGTCTGCTGCTCATGACCAACGACGGCGACTTCGCCAACCGCATTTCCCATCCGCGCAGCCACGTTTCCAAGACCTACCGCGTGACCGTGCGGCAGCAGGTGACGGAGGATATGCTGTCAAAGCTCTCAGAAGGTCTGATGATTGACGGACAGATGACGCTTCCTGCCGACGTGAGCATCGCGCACAAGGAGGAAAACCGCTGTGTGCTGCTCATCACACTTTATGAGGGACGCAACCGCCAGATTCGTAAGATGTGCGAGGAACTAGGGCTGGACGTGATCCGGCTCAAACGCGTCGCGGTGGGCAACGTCAAGCTGGGTATGCTCAAACCGGGCGATTGGCGTGACCTGAATGACGACGAGCTGCGTTCGCTCATGACCGCCGCGCAGATTTCCGCGTCCCGCCGCAGACCGGTCGCCAAGGCTGCCGACAAGGCGCCGTACAGGAAAAACCGAAGCAAACAATAAAAATAAGAGGGGTTTTAACATATGCTGGAGATACATCCCGTCAAAGAACGTGAAATACTGGAATCCTACATGACGCAGCACGGACTGCCTGCCGACGCGGCATTGCTGCAGGCATACGAAAACGGCGCGGTCACGGGTCATGCCGCGATGACCATTGCCGGAGAAGAAGCGGAAGGTACGCTGACGCTGCATACATGGGACTATACCGACGATTTCACCGGCGAGCTGCTGCTGCGCGCGGTGATTTCCTATGCCTTCAACCGTGCCGTTCCGACGGTGTCGGTTTCCGCTTCCTGCCGCAACGCCATTCTCGAACGGGTAGGCTTTCAGCCTGACGGAGAAAATCTGACAATTGCGACGAAAAATGTGGTGCATTTCTGTCAAAAATAGGGAATTTGCGCTCAAACGGTCAATTAAGCCTTGTATATCGTTTAACGGTGTAATATAATAGGGTACAAAGCAATCATGATAATGGATTACAGTGGGGAAGTAGCGTTTACATCCCCGCTGTCTGAGGAATCTGAAAGAAATAAAAGGATAGTTTCTATCAAACTATCCTGAAATACACGAGCTTTCAAAAGAAAGTGCTATCAAGTTAAATC
>CAMJHU010000027.1 GCA_946405565.1 uncultured Clostridia bacterium | reverse complement strand
CTGTCCCATCGTCCCCGAAAGCCCTGTCAGTCTCATGCCCGCGCAAAACCTTGTGGAGCGCGGCATCAGTGAATCCACCATCACCCAATCCCTTGACGCACCGTCCGAAAGCGTTCCGACCGTCCAAGCCGATACCACAGACATGAACCGAGCAGAACCGCTTTCCCCCTCGCATGACATCAGACAGTTCGGTCAAACTACCGAAAGCAAGCCTTCATTGGAAACAATTGGCTCCCGCGTCTGGCTTGTGGGAATGGGCTTGCTGACACTGTATGCCGCCGCTGCGTACCTTGCTATGAAGCGTAAACTGGCGGAAGCGGTGCCATTGGAAAAGGGCAAACCGATTTACCTCTGCGACCGCATCGATTCGGCCTTTGTCTGGGGTATTGTCAGACCGAAAATCTACCTTCCCTTCGGCATGAGCGAGAAAAACCGCCGACAGGTCATGGCGCACGAACAGGCGCACCTCCGCCGCTGTGACCATCTGACCAAGGCACTGGCCTTCGGGCTGGCAGTGGTGTATTGGTTCAATCCGGCCGTGTGGGTGGCGTATTTCCTCTACTGCCGTGATATCGAACTGGCCTGTGACGAGAGCGCCCTGCGCGGCAAGGGAACGGAGGAACGCAGGGTCTATTCCCTCGCGCTGCTGGAATGTGCCACACAGCGCAACAGCTTTCGCCTTCACAACGCGCTGTCCGTGAACTTCGGCGAATTGGCGGTCAAAACGCGGGTAGCAAATCTGTTCCGCAGGAAAACGACTAAGATTTGGGTGATCGCGCTGGATCTGCTGGCCGTAGCGGTGACGGGCGTTGCCTTGCTGACCAAATCGGCAACTTACCCCGTGATTCCTTCCGAAAATCTTGACCGCGCCATTGCGGAACAGACTTTCGCCTACAACCGTGTTTCCATGTCCGACCTGCTGGGTGACAGGCGGTATTTCTATGCCGCCGTGAGCGATTTTGTCGGACGCAGCGACGTGGAATGCTACGGGGAGGGTCACAAGATTTACGGCATGAAGGAGAACAAGGATGGCTCCTTAGAGGTCTACGCGAAATGCAGCGCCTTCGGCTATGGGTTCCGCGACGGTCATCTGGTAAGCAAGACCGGCTATTCAGAGGTGCCTACGCTGATTCGCTTCGAGAAGGACGCTGACGGCAATTACAATTTCCTGAGCCGCGAGGAACCCAAGGACGGTGCGGAGTATGTCAAATCTGTGCGCGAACTGTTCCCCCGCAGCATTGCCGACCGGATGCTTGACACCACCCGTCACAATCAAGAGGCAGCGGAACTGTCAGAGCAAAGCAAACGCTATGCCGAAGCCTATCTGAAAAAAATCGGACGCGAGGCAGAAATCGGGGATTACCTTGACTTTGACTTCAAGACACTGAGCGATTGCGGCGTATCGGACGAAGCAGCAAATGAACTGCTGAAGCTCCATGCCGAATATGATTTCTATGTCGGCAATTTTGAACGCGTGGAGAGCGGTACACGGTATGTCTACCATCTCATTTGGAATGACGATGGCAACAACATCGGCAACGGCATTGTAACCTTTATGAAAACGCGCTATGACGACGGAGAAGAAATCGAAAAGATTTCGTATCAGGTCAAGGACAATCAAATTCGTTTTATTACGATTGATACACTGGCTTCACACATAAAGCGATAAAACAGGAGTGAGATACATGACACACAACAAATTCATCAAAACCGCACTGATTGCCGCCATCGCACTGGGTACCGTTCTGTCCCTTTCGCTGACCGGCTGCGGAGGACATTCCGACAACAGTCACGGCGGCAGAGATGTCAGTCTGACCGACCTTGCGTCCGTCACCGACGTCGTCGCCGACACCCCCGATCTGGCAGTGACACAGGCGATTTTCGCCACGCAGGGCGTAACCATGACCCCTTTCACCATCGACGGAGAGACACGGTATGTTGCCGCCAAAGACGGGGAATCTTGGGAGTGCCTCGGAGAAGGACATAAGATTCTCGGCACCAAGGAAACCGATAACGGCATGGACATATATGCCCTCTGCTCGGCTTACGGCTATGGCTTCCGCGACGGAAGGCTGGTGGACGAATACGGCTTTGGGAAGGTTCCCACGCTGCTGCAATTTGAAACCGATCCCGCTACCGGCGGCTATGTCTGCACCCATTACGAGGAAGCACTCGACGGTTCGGACTATGAAGATTCGGTCTACCGTATGTTCCCCCGCGATGTCGCAAAACAGGCGCTCAAGGACACCGCTGATGACAGTGTGGGCGAAGAAATCGACAAACAGATTCGCGCCTACGCCGAAGCCTATCTGAAATACCTTGGTAGGGACGCCAAAATCAGTTCCTATTATGAAGAGAATTTCAAAATTCTCACGGATTACGGCGTGTCCGTGGAGGTATCCAATGCGCTGACCGAACGGCACGGCGAATACAGCATCTATGTGGGACAGTTTGAGCGTTTGGAAAACGGCGAGCGCTTTGTGTATGAACAGCGCTGGGAGCAGGAAGGCGATACCAAAGGCAAGGGCGTTGTCACCTTCCGCAAGTCCCGCTATGACGACGGAAAGACCGTGGAAGAAATCGCCTATCAGGTGGACGGCGATCGTTTTAAGCGCATATGACAATCCTTTTCCCTTGTTCCGGCAGATTGTTCCGATTGCCGGGACAAGGGCTTTTCTTTTCAGTTCATCCCAAAGTGACAAAGGAAACACGGAAAAATGTAAACTTTACAAGAATATTCCCAAAATTCTTCGGCTATCGGTTGAGAAACTAGGCAGGTTATGGTATAATGGCAGTGATTGGTTTCTTCCATTCTCTCAACTCTCAAAAAGGACGGTATTTGACATATGCACACAAAATACACCTTCGGCAAAAGCTCCTGGCGCACACTCGAACAGGGCATCGAACGCGAATGGCTGCTCACCAACGGCATCGGCGGCTTCTCCGGCTGCACCATCATCGGCGACACGGCACGCATTCATACCGGCTATCTCGTTGCCTCCCTCAATCCCCCTGTGGACCGAGTCAATATTCTTTCCAAGGTGCAGGAAAAAATCACGATTTGCAACCGGGAATTTGACCTCGCCTGCCAGCAGTTCCTCGGCGAACCCAAGGACGGCCGGCAGTATCTGGAACAGTTCAACATCGACATCGTGCCGACCTATTGCTATCAGACCGACGAAATTTCGCTCGAAAAAACCATCGTCATGGAGTACGGCAAAAACACCGTCGCGGTTTGCTACACGGTCAGCGGCGTGATAGAACCCACCACCATTACCGTCACACCCCTCTTTGCCATGCGCAATATCAATCAGGTCAACAGCTACCGCGATATGAAACATTTCCGCGCTTCCACCTACGGCAAAACCATGCTGCTCGGACGCGACGACGACACCCGCTTCAATGTCAAGTTCCACATCAGCGAGGGACGCTATTTTGACCGTTCCCTGATTCCCACCAGCATGGCAACTCCCAATTTTGTGGCGGAGGAAAACCAGTATCTCGCCATCGACTCCCGCAACGGCTTCAACGGACTGGATACCCAGTTCACGCCCTACGATGTGATCGTAACCGTCGCCCCCGGGGAAACCAAGCGCTTCTATCTCATCTGTTCCATCGAGGACGAGGATATCACCGCCAAGGACGGCTTTGCCATGATTCAGCGCTATGTGGAACATATGCGCCGCGTAATTGACCTCAACCCCAACAAGGATATCTTCTCCACCCATCTGACATGGGCAGCGGACGCCTTCATCGTGGACCGCCAGTCCACAGGGCTCAAGACCATTCTCGCCGGCTTCCCGTGGTTCACCGACTGGGGACGCGATACCATGATCGCCATGACCGGTCTGACGCTCTGCACCCACCGCTTCCGCGACTGTGAAATGATCCTCAAATCCTTCGCCCTCTACGAGAAAAACGGTCTGATTCCCAACGTCTTCCCTGCTTCCGACAAAGATCAGCCCATGTATAACACGATGGACGGTTCCCTCTGGTACTTTTACGCGGTAGAACGTTACCTTTACTACACCGGCAAGGAGGAAAACTTCGACTTTATCCGCACCGAAATCTTCCCCGTGCTGAAAAACATCATCCAGGCTTATGAAACCGGCACCGACTTTTCCATCGGTACGGATGAGGACGGACTGGTACACGGCGGCAGTGAGCTGGATCAGATCACATGGATGGACGTCCGCGTGGGCGACTGGGTGGTGACGCCGCGCCACGGCAAACCGGTGGAAATCAACGCCCTCTGGTACAACGCGCTCAAGGTTATGGAAATGCTCTCCCGCAAATTCGGCCGCGACAGTGCCCATTACACCGAACTGGCTGAAAAGGTCAGACGCTCCTTTGTCCGAAAATTCTGGAACGCGGAAAAGAACTGCCTCTTCGACGTGGTCGACCCCTGCGAGGGCCGCATCCGTCCCAATCAGATTTACGCGGTATCCCTTCCCTATACCATGCTCGACCGTGAGAAAGAAATGGCAGTGGTCAACTGCGTCAGCAAACACCTTCTCACCACCTACGGACTGCGCTCCCTCTCCTACACCGACCCGGAATACAAAGCCCATTACATCGGCAAGCTCATCCAACGCGACGCGGCTTATCACATGGGTACCAGCTGGGCTTATCCGATGGGCGCCTATCTCTCCGCCTACTGCAAGGTGCATAACCATTCCCAGCCCGCCATCCGCCGCGCCCGCGCCATCTGTTCCCACTTCCTCGACCACATGGGCGACGGCTGTATCAACGGCATCGCCGAAATCTTTGACGGCGACTTTGCCTGTACCTCCCGCGGCTGCTTCACGCAGGCGTGGAGCGTCGGCGAATTGCTCCGCGCCTACACCGAGGACATCCTCCCCTACCTCAAACGTTCAGACAGCAATTCGTAACCACTATCCATAACTTAGTGGAATTAACTCCCTCCGTCACCGTCTGCTCCGCAGACATGTGCCACCTCCCTCAAGGAGGGAGGCGAATAATGGCTCCCTCTCTGAGGGAGCTGTCGGCGTAGCCGACTGGGGGAGTGCTAAAGTTATCGACACTGGTTATAAAAAAAGACCGTTTGTTCCGACGGATTTTCCATCGGCAAACGGTCTTTTGCTTGTATCATGCAAACGAAACGGAAAAAAACATTATCGCAGCTTTTCGATTTCTTTTTCAAGCAGTTCGCGGATCACGGCGGGATCACCCTTGCCGCGAAGTGCCTTCATGCAGCTGCCGAACAGCGATTGCAGCGCCTTGGTCTTGCCGCCGAGGTAATCGCCCACAGCTTTTGTCTCGGTTGCGAGCACCTTCTGAACGGTTTCCAGCAGCAGCGATTCATCTACCTTGGCGTCAAGCGCCTGTTCTTTGATATACTGTTCCGGCGAAACACCTTTCTCGATGACAGCGCTGAGAACCTTTTTGCCCACGTTGCGGTTGATCTTGCCCTCATCCACTGCCCCGATGATATAGGAAAGATCGTCCGGAGCGATGTCCAGTTCACCGATGACCTTACCGCTGCGACGCAGAATGCCGGCACAGTCGGTCAGAATCCACGCGGCGGTATCGCCGGGTTTGCGTCCGTCTGCCACAACGGCGTCAAAGATATTGCAGAGCTTTCTCTCGGATACCAGGGAAGCGATATCCTGCGCGGAGAGTCCCATATCGGTGTATTCCGCGGTTTTTTCCTCAATGGTCGCGGGCATATGCTCGCGGATGGAAGCAAGCCATTCGTCATCCACCACGATGGGCATGAGATTGGGGTCGGGGAAGTAGCGATAGTCGGCGGCGGTTTCCTTGTTGCGCATGGCGAAGGTACGGTTTTTGATATCGTCCCACCGTCTGGTTTCCTGCACCAAGGTTTCGGTGTGCCGTTCCAGCGCGTCGATATGACGGGCTACTTCATATTTAATGGCGCGTTCGATGGCGGTGAGGGAGCTCATGTTCTTGATCTCGCTGCGCACGCCCAGTTCTTGACTGCCTTCGGGACGGATGGAGATATTGACGTCGCAACGCATGGCGCCTTCTTCACACTCCGAAATGCCGCCGAAGCGGAACATGGCTTTCAGCTTTTCCAGATAGTTCAGCACTTCTTCGGCGCTGCGGAAATCGGGTCGGCTGACAATCTCAATCAGCGGCACGCTGGTGCGGTTGAAATCCACATAGCTCACGTCCGCCCAGTCGTCGTGAACCAGCTTGCCGGCGTCTTCCTCCATGTGAATCTGCTTGATGCCGATGCGGCTGGTACCGTATTTGGTGGGAACCTCCACATAACCGTCGGTGCAGATCGGGTGGAACCACTGGGTAATCTGATACGCACAGGGCAGGTCGGGATAATAATAGCTCTTCTTGTCAAACGTCGCGTACTGATTGATATGGCAGTTGAGCATGATGCCCGCTTTGACTGCCAGTTCCACGGCGTGCTTATTGGTGACGGGCAGCATACCCGGCATACCGCAGCAGGCGGGACACACGCAGTCGTTGGGCTGATCGGCTTCGGAATGTCCGCCGCAGGAGCAGAAAATTTTGGATTTGGTCTCCAGCTCCACATGGGTTTCCAGACCCATTACCACTTCATATTTCATTTGTCAGCCCTCCCTTCCATTGCTTTGGCAATGCTCAGCAGCGTGCTTTCACCGAACGCCGCGCTCCAGAGTTGAACGCCTCCCGTGACCATCGCGGGAATACCGGTAAGGGAAGGCACCGCCGTAAAGAGCAGTTCCTGCTGCGTGCGCTCAAAGGTGTCCGCCGTGTCATATGCCTCGACGGAGGCAGTGCGCATGACGGGACACAGCACCGCGTCATAGGCAGCAAACACTTCCTTCATCTTCTCGGAAGCCAGCCGACGGATGCGGAGCGATTTGTCATAGCAGCGCAGATATTGGTTTTTAGACAGCACATCGGAGCCGTAGAGGACGTTGGTCTTGGCGGTAAAGCCCAGACCCTCCGTGCGGGAATTGACATACAGTTCGTCGATATCCTTATAGGTGGGCGTGCGGTAGCCGAACTTCACGCCGTCATAGCGGGAGATATTGTTGCAGGTCTCCGCCGACAGCATGATCTGCCACGCGGTCGCGTATGCCGCTGCGTCGGGAAGATTGATAATAGCCACCTCGGCACCGGCTTCTTTGAGTGCGGCAATATACGCGTCGAGCCTTGCTTTGACCTCGTCCGCCGCCGCGTCGTAATATTCTTGGACGACCGCGATTTTCAGACCGGCAATTGTTTTGTCGGCAGTGTAATCGTATGATGCCGCGGGCAGACTGGTGCCGTCCTTGCCGTCGTGACCGGCGATCACCGCGAGAAGTTCTTTGACGCTTTCCGCGTCACCGGCACACACGCCTACCTGCTCGCCCGAACAGGCAGTGGGAATAATGCCGTACCGCGAAACCGTGCCGTAGGTGGGCTTCAGGAAATCCACGCCCGAAAGGGCGGCGCCGCGTCGGGGCGCTCCGTTGACGTCCACGCAGAGTGCCTTCCGGACGACGCCTGCCGCCACGGCTTCGGCGGCGGCGGTGGAAAGCGTACCGTCCGCCTTCCGGCAGACGCCGTGATAGGACGTCTCGCCCGCGATATCCAGTCCGAATTCGCCCGTGTGGGTCTTGCCCCTGACGGCATAACCCGCCCCGATCAGACGTTCCACCGCGTCACCGCTGAACAGCGGGACAAATCCGTCGAGAATGTGTGAACCGGCTTTGGTTTCATAATCCTTGACCAGAATCGTATCGTCCACCGCGACAGTGCCGTCACGGTCGATTTCCGTTACAAAATATTCCATGCTGTCACCTCCTTACTTGACCAGTCTGGGTACAATCCAGCTGTCTTCGCTGTGTTCCGGCGCGCCTGCCAGCAGTGCTTCTCTGGAGAAGACCTGCTCTCTGACGTCCTCCCGGAATACATTGGTCATGGGCATACAGTGTACCATCACTTCCACGTGTTCCGTGTCGGTATTCTGCAATGCCGCCGCCTGCTGTTCCATGAAAGCGAAGATTTCCATGGTCTTCTGTTCCTCTGTCTCGGTCAGTCGGAATTCGTTTAAGCTCTCCAGCGCTTTCAACGCTTCCACTGTCATGGACATGACCTCCTTAGCATTTTATATGTTTTATTCCCGGATGCTGATGTTGGCTTCGAGAAGCTGCTGCTCCGTGACCTCACTCGGTGCGCCCAGCAGAAGATCCTGCGCGTTGCCATTGAGCGGGAAGGCGATAACGTCGCGGATGGATTCCTCGTCAGTCAGGAGCATGACCATTCTGTCCACACCGGGTGCCATACCCGCGTGAGGCGGCGCACCGTACTGGAATGCCGTATAGAGGGCGCTGAAACGCGCTTCCAATTCCGCTTCGGTATAACCCGCGATGGCAAACGCCTTGCGCATGATATCAATGTCGTGGTTTCTGACAGCGCCGGAGGCAAGCTCGATGCCGTTGCACACCAGATCGTACTGATAGGCAAGCACCTCGGTGGGTTCCTTGGTTTCAAGCGCTTCCAGACCGCCCTGCGGCATGGAGAAGGGATTATGGGTGAAGATGGTATTGCCGGTGCTCTCGTCGATTTCGTACATCGGGAAATCCACAACAAAGCAGAATTCAAAGGAATTCTGATCGATGATGCCCAGATTTTCGCCCAGCCACGTTCTGATCTGACCGGCTTCGCGGTTGACGATAGTCTTCGCATCGCAGATGAAGAAGAGTGTTTCATTCTCCTTGATGCCCGAAAGATTGGTGATTTCTTCCTTCTGTTCGGGCGAGAGGAATTTGGCGATAGGTCCTTTGAACTCGCCGGCGGTAAGGGTGAGGTAGCCGAGACCCTTCATGCCGATGGACGTGGCAAATTTCAGCGAATCTTCAAAGAATTTGCGGCTCTGACCGTGGCAGTTGGCGACAATGCCTCTGACCGGCTTGCCCTTGAAGAGGGGAAAGTCCACCTTGGCGAAGAAATCGGTGAGGTCGATAATGCGAAGGGGGTTGCGCAGATCGGGCTTGTCGGTGCCGAACAACATCATCGCGTCCTTATAGGTGATTCTGGCAAAGGGCTTGTCGCTGACCTTCTTCTGCGTGAAGGATCTGAAGACATTGTAAATCACGTCTTCGCAGACCGCCAGCACATCTTCCTGCGTGGCAAACGCCATTTCAAAGTCGAGCTGATAGAATTCGCCGGGGCTTCTGTCCTGACGGGCGTCCTCGTCGCGGAAGCAGGGCGCAATCTGGAAATACTTATCAAAGCCGGACACCATCAGCAGCTGCTTGAACTGCTGCGGCGCCTGCGGCAGCGCGTAGAATTTGCCCTTATGCTTTCTGCTCGGCACGAGGAAGTCTCTGGCGCCTTCGGGAGAGGACGCGGTGAGAATCGGCGTCTGAATCTCCAAAAAGCCCGCGTCTTCCATATATTTTCTCATGGCGCTGATAATACGGGAGCGCATGACGATATTATTGTGAAGACGGTCGCTGCGGAGATCAAGGTAGCGGTACTTGAGACGCACGTCTTCGCGGGTGCCTCTGGAATCGCTGATATCAAAGGGCAGCATATTTTTACACTTGCCCAGAAGGGTGAGTGATTCCACCACAAGTTCCACCTTGCCGGTGTCCAGCTTTTCATTGACCGTTTCGGGGTCTCTTTCGGAAACGATACCTTTAACCGAAATGACGCATTCTTTGTTGACGCCGTTCAGAAGAGATTCGTCGTGAATGACGGTCTGGGTGATGCCGGTGTAGTCCCGCAGGTCAACAAAGATAACGCCGCCGTGGTCGCGGATGGTGTCCACCCAGCCCGCAAGCTCCACCTGGGCGCCGATATCTTTTTCGCGGATATCGTTGCAGTAATGTGTTCTGTACATACAAATACCTCCATAGAACTGTAATGATCTTGATTCTTGATTGTGATACACGGTATTTTTTTTAATATAAAAACATAAAAACAAAAACCCGTCTCAAGAATCTCCGACGATTCTTGGGACGAGCATGGTTTATCATTACCCGCGGTGCCACCCAAATTGACATATGATGTTTACCATCAAATGCCCACTTTCAAAATAATGCAATTGATTCAAAAAAGTGTTCCCACGCTTACTACTCACCCGAATGCACTTTCAGTCCACGATGCACACTCCCTGTCGGGCTTTCCCAAAAAGCGGAGTCTTTTCCGACCTCTGAACAGAGCCAAAAAGTCCGTCAAAGGATATTTCAGGCGCATTATACCACGATTCCGGGAAATTGTCAAGATTTTTTCTTTTTTTATTTTTATTTGAAAAAACACTTGACATTTTCAGAATTCTGTTGTATAGTAATTAAGCACTTTTTGAGTGCCAACTTGATCACAGTACGGAGAAGTCGCGTAGCTGGTCGAGCGCGCACGATTGGAAATCGTGTAATCGTTAAAAGCGGTTCGAGGGTTCGAATCCCTCCTTCTCCGCCAACAGCGCGGCATAAATGCCGCTAAGTGAAGAGTGAATGGTGAATAGTGAATAGAGAATAACGTAAGGCGATAAACTCCGCCGCGCTGTTGTACTATTCACTATTCACCATTCTTTATTCTCTATTTACTAATAAGACACGCTCAGATACAAACAAAGCTCAGTTGAAAACAGATATGGATTACGCGGCTCTATGATTCACCGGCATCTTTTTTGTACTGCCTTGCCAATCGCTGAAAACCTCATTTGTCCTTGGCTGACAAATGAGGTTTTTTGTTGACGGTTTGCATTTGTTCTGGTATACTTAACGCAGACAATCCATATACAAGGAGGCAATCATTCAGATGCAGGAAAAACAGATTCATTTGGAAAAAGTGACATATGAAAACGTCGGAG
>CAMJHU010000026.1 GCA_946405565.1 uncultured Clostridia bacterium | reverse complement strand
GCCTCGCGCTGCTCATCGGTCGGACCTTCCCAGTAGGAAATGTCGTAATAGCTGCCGCCCTCTCCGCCGACGGTCGCGTCGAAGTCGATGGAGGTTTTGACCGTTTCGGGGGTGTCTTCCTTGGGAATATACTTCACTTCCACGCCGACAACGGGATTGTTGGTTGCGCCGCAGAGATTGCTGCCCTGATAGCGGGCCAATTTCGTCTCGCTCCCGGACTTCTGCTGATTCAGTTCCACATGAACGGTTCCCTTGCTCAGCTTGACTTCCGCCCAGATTTTTTCAATAAGTTCGGGGCGGCGCACCGTCGCGCTGACCGACACACTGTCCAGGAATTTGTGCCGATACGCGGATTTGAATTTCTCCGTACCCTTGCCCAGAATCACGCCGCCGCCGTCGTTGCAGGTCGCCTGTACCGAGACGATCAGCGGTTTGTCGTCGTGGCTGACGTCCACCTTCATGGTGGTTTCATCCTCGATGATGCCGTTGCTCACCACCACCCGCACGTCGTGGGTCTTGATTTTCCTGGCGAGCGGCAGATCAAAGGTCAGCGTCTGTGACGGCAGGTTCTGATACAGCAGCAGGGTATCGTCATCATAGATGGCAACCGTAACATCCTTTCCGTGGAGCTGGCTGTCAACCGTAAGCTGATAGCCGCCCTTAGCGGTAAGGTCTTCATAATATACGCCGGACGCACCCGTCAGCTTCACACCCGACGGACGCAGACGGCATTCGGTCGGATAGGAGACGTACTGCTTGCCGGACAGGAAGGTCGTTTCAAACCAGGAAACAATTCTGGGAGAAGCGGTCAGTTGCTTCGCGGGAATACAGAAGCTAAAGTATAAAATAGACCATCTTGAAGAAATCTTGCTCTGGTCAACCGTAATGGTATGATCTTCCTCGCTGTACGCAGTGTACTTGCTGTGATTGCCGAGGTCTACGTCATACGCGCCTTCCGGCAGAAGGAGATAGTCGTATTTTTGTCTGGTCCCTTCCGCGTACCACGCGGTATAACGGAAATGGATCTTCCAGTCGCCGTTTGGCAGACGCGATTGCGTCGGTGTGCCGGAGAAGCCGTTTTCCGACCAGAAGGTGGCATCGAAGTACACGCCGTAGAGAGCCTCCAGCGTAATCGGCTCGTTGCCGCCGTCGCTGGTATAGGTTACATATGCGGACCATTTGATATAACCCAGCCAATACGTCAGCGAAGCGTTGGTTTCGGTGTCAAATGTGCCGATAATATAGACTTTCTGACCGTAGGGGAGCTTCAGATCGGCAAACGCGGCATGGGTAACGGTATCGCTGAGCAGAATGCCGGTTTCGTCATAGACGAGGAAACGTCTGTCCACACCGGGTTCCAGCCCTCCGTCCATCTGATTGAGCAGCGTCACACGGTGAACGCCATCCGCCTGCATCACCACTTCGGGGGTAACGACGGGATTGGCGGAATCAAACGTCACCTTGCAGCTGCCGCGCCACGATTTCGTACCGAGATCCGCCGTAACCAGCAGCGTAATCTCTTCCCCGTCATACAGATAAATATTGCTGTTGCTCCACTCACCGTTGTAACACGTCAGATCACTTGCCGCGCTGCCGGAACGGCTGCTTCTGACCATCCTGACCGACCAGTCCGCGCCTGCCGCGTCGGTGTCGGCAACCGGTATGGTTTCGCCGTCCTGACGCACCTTGATGTCCGGCGCGAACGCCAGCTTGTTGGACTCAGCGGTGAGGGTGATATCGCAGGAATCCTTGGTGGTGGTGGTTTTGGCACACCAGATTCTTCCGTCCGCGGCGAACTGCGTCGGAACCGACACATAAGCGTCGGACAAACGCGAAGTGCCGCCCCAATTGTAACAATACAGACCCACTCTGGCAGAAGCAACGCCGTTCTCGTCGGTAACGACATTTTCATGCGTCCTTCCGGCGATATCAACGGTCAATCCCTTGAGCGGATGTCCCTGATAATCTCTGAGACGCGCGGTGATGGTTTTCATCTCATAAACCTGCGTGTTCACTTTGACTGTCAATTCGTTGACCCAGTCGGATACATAGCACTCCTGCCACAGTCCGCGGATTTCATAGCAGGTGTCATCGGACATGATTGTCTGCGCGTCGCTGCCCAGTGAGAGATATGGTTTGCCGGAAAAACCGTTGACATAGCATTCGCCGCCATTGACCGAAAGCCATTGATCGCCCTTCGACCAGACCACATAGCCCTGACTGTCGGTCACGCCCGTAAAGGTACGGCGGCTGCTGCGCATATTGACGGCAAGACCCGCCGTTTCAACGCCTTCGGGGAAACCGGTCAGCTTCACCCGCAGCAATCTTGCCATGTTCTCCGCGTCGGCGGTGATTTCTCTTTCGCCGTCCACCGTAATGTCCTTGAGGGCATACAACTCCCGCCCGTCCTCAGCGGTTACGGTAAAGGTGTAATCCGTCCCGTTGGGCGGGAAACACAGCACGCTGCCGGCAAAATTCTCAACCGTGCGGGTGACGGAATATCTGTCGCCGTTGCCCTTGAGAGTCACGTTGACCTTCTTGGCAAAGTCGGGCAGTTTCTTGTTGCGCGTGTTGGTGAGCGTCAGGGTCACGGCATTCCCGCGGGAAACGGGAGATTCCAGCAGTTCCCTGGTATCGGACGCGTCCCCCGTGCCTGCCTTGTAGCCTTCAAGCGTGAACCGCTCCACCGTGATAAATTCGTCGGGCAGACTGACGCTGCCGCTGAACGCGCCTCTCTTGCCGACAACAAAACTCGCGGTGCGCACGCCGGAGGTGCCGTCGATCAGCGTGAATTTCACGACAGTCCTGACCAGCTTGATATCTGCCGTCGCCTTCGCGTTGAAGGTCAGCACATTGCCGATGATATCCCCCGGTTTGCTCTTGGGATAGGAAAGCGCGGCGGAGGTAATGCCGCTCACATCCGGCACGGTCACGGAAACCGGTTCGGATTCCGCCGAACGGTTGCCCGCGCCGTCCATCGCGGAGACAGTGTAGACGCAGGTTGCACCCGGCAGATGTCCCGAATGGGTAAAGCTGCGGTTATAGGTGCGTCCCACCTCCTGACCGTCGCAGGTGACAATATAATTGGTCACCGCCACATTGTCGGTGGAACGCGACCAGCTCAGCACCGCTTCCGAACCGAAGAGCTTCGCCTGAAGATTCGCCGGTACGGTGGGCGCGGCGGTATCGGGCGCCGCCGCCGGACGGGAACCCGCCGTCACGCCCTCACTGGTAATGCCGTCGCCGTCCACGGCATAGAGGGTATAGGTATAATAGCGGTCGGCGGTAATGCCTTCGTCGGTGTAGGCGGTCTGATCGCCGCCCGCTTCCGCAAAGGGCTTGCCGTCGCGGTAAATGATATAGTTGGCAATTTCATCGGTCGGCGCGTCCCAGCGCAGCGCGATGGCGCTGACACTCTGCGCCGCGGCGGTGAAGTTGACCGGCGGTTCGACCACCTTATCCGGCTGGGCAGGCACATCGCCACCCACGGTAAAGGTCAGTGCCTTCCCCGACGTCGTCATCGAACCGGTCTTCACAACAGCAATGGCGGTATAAACGCCGTCCGCCAGCCCCGACAGCGTCACGCTGTCGTTATAGATGTCTGACAGATCATACTGTCCGACAGCCGCACCGTTGGAACGAACCACCTTGACAAATGCCGAAACCGGCAGCACAGTGGTGCCGTATCCGTATTCATATTCTTCCGTTACCTCCCCCTTGCGGCTCTTTTCGGGCAGGGGTTCGGATATGGCATACAGCGATGTCACCGCGTTGCCGCAGCTGTCAAGCAGCTTGTAATTCAGCTTGACGTCGCTGCCCGAATAGGAAACCTCGCGGTCGCACGCCAGCGTCGGCGCCATCGGGAGCGAGACGGCAATGCTGCCGCTTTGGCTGAAATCATGAGTCAGCGTCACCGTCGGATAGACCGAAACAGAATTCCGCGAACTCCTCAGTTTCAGATCCACGGCGCATTCGCCCAGACGCTGCGACACCATGCCTTCCATGATATATTCATATCCGCCGGTCACACCGCTTTCGGGGCAATGCCCGAAGGGATAGACCGTCACGCCGACCACGCCGCTCTCCGTCACTTCCACGCCGTATTCCGTCTCGCTCTCTGCGGATTCCATCGGCACATAGGGCAGATCGGAGCCGTCCACCGGCTCCGTGCCCGCCGACTCGCTGTCGGAGACAACCGGCTGGGTAAAGACCGTCGTCTGCCATTCCTCGGCGGGCTGCACCGTGACGTCCACCGTGTCGCCCGCTGACTTGTCGGTGAGGTCAACGGTAAAGACCGCCGTTGCCGCTGCATAACCGTCGAGCGCGTCGGTTTCGCAGTAGCAGGTAGCCATCACCGCGCCCGTATACGTCTCTCCCACCGGCAGATAGGTGTAATAGGTTTCATCTTTCTTATAATTGGAAGGCTTCATGGCTTTGCGGACAATCCAATTGCCGTTCTCGTCCTGAAGCTGCACATAGAAGCCCGCGTTGTTGTCTCTGTATCCGTTGAAATCCAAAAAGGAGAGGTTTACTCTCGCGGCGGGACGGGTTTCCTCCGCCGTCACGGTGAAGGGTTTCCAGTCGTCCTCGCTGAGTTCCATCGGCCACGAAAGCGTGCTGGTCAGGCGGACACGGTAATTGCCCACGATATTGTCCAGCGTAGCGGTGTCCATCGTCACGGAAAATACGCCGTTCCCCTTCGATTTCCAGTTCATGAACTCATTGTCGAGGTCTACCCACGCACCATCCTCCTGACGGCGTTCAAAGCGCAGTCCGAAGTTGGAGAGGCGGGTATATCCGCTGATGTCGTTCTCCTCGACATACCAGCTATGGGCAATATCGCTGACCGTATTCCCCTCGGTATCGCGCAGCGTGAAGGAGGCGGAAAGCGTACCGTTCTGCACCACCTGTTCCTGCCCGAGCGTCAGCTGCGCCGTCACAGCCGAACCGATGTTCAGGGCGCGGTCGGCGGTCAGATTCACCTTGCCGAAATCCACTTCAAAATAATCCGCCTCGGAGGCATAGCTGGCGTCGGTTTTGAAGACACGCGCCTTCACGGGATATTCACCCAGCGCCAGCACGATCTCTCCGCCGTCAGACGGCAGACGGTAGCGGTCGCTGCCGACATACATCTGCACGCCGTCTGCGTTTGCAAAACCGGACTGCACAGTGAGTCTGGTTGCCGCCGCCAGTTCCTCATCGAGATTCCACACCTTGTCGCCGCCCGCGAAGGAAAATTCCCTGCTCAGCGAAAGCGCGTCTCCCCGGATGGTAAAAGTCAGCGGGCAGTTGGCGCAGAGCTTCACCGCCGTGCTGCCGCCGGTAATCGTTGCCAGTTCCATGCTGTTCCCGTCAGGCAGACGCAGGGTCACGGGCAGATTGCCCAGTTTGGAAAGTGTTTCCTCCGACGCGGTCAGCGTCAGCGTGGCGGGAGATTCATTGAACAGATAGGCGTTGTCGCGGGGGTGGGTTTCCAGTTCGTCAATGTGGAGGCACTCTTCTCCCTGCGTCACGACCGTCACGCCGCCCTTGTCGGCAGCCGTCGCGCTCACGGGATAATTGCCGAGGCTGTCGGTATGCCCGGTCTGCATCTCGTTGCCGTCCGCGTTATACAGCGTCAGTTCCGTGCCGATCAGCGGTTCACCGTCCTCCCACACCGACAGCAGGTAATTCTTACCCGCGTTGTCGATGGTGACAGACTGCTCATACAGCAGGATTTCGGCGTCTTCCTCCGAAGAGGGAGCCGCATACGTGCCGATGATATCCAGCCGGTAGGCGCCGTCCGCCACCTGTTTGCTGTCGAGCGCAAAGGAAACCGACTGTCCCGCCGAATCCGCGACGCGCGGCACGGCATCCAGTTCCGTCACCTGATCGTCCCCATCAATCAGCACGGCGCGCACGCCGCTCATCTGATAGGAGGGATCCATCAGTGTGCCGGAAAATTCCACACTGTTTCGCACCAGCGTCGGGAAGTGCGCGTCGTTGATCCACCACGCGTCCATCACGCGACCGCTGCGGAGATTGCTCGCCGCCACTGAGAAGCTGTGATAACTCACCCGGTAGGAATAATAGCCGCCGCCGTTGGTAGTGGTGATGACCGCCTGCGGCTCCACACCGTCAATCGCGCGGCTCACGCTCATCAAAGACGCCATCATACCCGAAAAGACCGCAGCCGAAGCGGACGTACCGGTGAAGGTATCA
Organism: uncultured Clostridia bacterium; assembly: GCA_946405565.1. Classification (GTDB taxonomy): domain Bacteria; phylum Bacillota; class Clostridia; order Oscillospirales; family Acutalibacteraceae; genus RUG762. The sequence continues at coordinate 4,712 of CAMJHU010000026.1, read as the reverse complement.
TAGGTATTGCCCTTGGCGGTGGTGAGCAGATTTTCGCCTGCCACATAGAAGAAGGTCTTACCGACATCGGACGAAGTATTGATGCGATTCGTAAACGAAGAGTAAGACGGAATATAGCCGGAATAGCGGACATAGCTGCTCTTGGTGAGCGAACCGACCGCCAGTACCCCCTCCAGCGCCGCGGGGTAATAATGGTAGTTTTCATAGGAGACATACCGTCCCTCATTGCCGGCAGCGGCAATCAGCGTCACGCCTTTGTCCACTGCGTGATTCACCGCCGCTTGAAGCGCGGCGGGACGGGATTGGCGGCGCAGTCCGAAGGACATATTCACGATGTCCGCGTCGCCCTCGTCCACCGCCCAGTAAATCGCGGCAATGATATCCGAGAGCTTGCCGTTGGCGTTCGCGTCGAGCGCCCGCACCGGCACGATACTTACGGGCAGCGTATAGGAAAGACCCGCGATACCGACCGAATTGTTCGCCTCGGCGGCAATCAGGCCCGCCACCATTGTGCCGTGTGATGCGTCGGAAACGTCGCTGTCGGTTCCGGCGGGCAGCGCCACGCCGTTGACCGCGTCATAGCCGGCGGTCACGCGGTTTTTCAGATCCTCGTGGGAAGCGTCCACACCGGTGTCGATCACCGCCACACGGATGGGCGAGGCGTCCGCCTCGGTCAGACCCTTGTCGGCGAGCGCTGCGTCGAGCGTGTTCCACGCGGTCGTGACGTTGAGCGCGTTGTCGGTCAGATAATACTGATCGTTCTTGCGCGGATCGTTGAACGAAACCGCCGCGCCCTTGACGCGACCGTCCTTTGTCAGCGTCTGCACGTCGGGCTGTTTCTCCAGTTCCTCCTCCGTGCCGCGGGTCAGAACCAGCGTTCCGCCCAGCAGCCGTCCGTCATGAGAGGACAGATACGCCTCCGCCGATGCTTCCGAACCGAATTCCACAATCCAGTCGCTCTCCATCGAAAGCGCACTGACCGGTATGCCGGAAATCAGCATGAAGACAGCGAGAAATCCGCTCATGAGCTTTTTCCACATAATGCCGTCATCCTTTCCTTGTCTTTCTTTCAGACTCTTTGATCTGTGCGATAACCTCACTTGCCCGACTGGTTTCAAACAAACGCCGGTAAATCGTCTTTTTTATGAAAATATTTCACAATGCACAGTTGTCTATTATTAGATTATACCTGCTTTTCCCCTCATTGTCAATGCTTTTTGGTACAAAAATCTCTATAAAAACAAGAAAACATACGCATCAGCAGCACAACAGCGGCAGAAACGGTCGGAATGCGGCGGGAAGCGCATAGGTTTCCGCCAGTGCTTCCGGCGTTACCCACAGGAAATCTCCCCCTTCTTCCGTCACATCCACCTTTTGTCCCCGCATATACCAGTCGATATGCGTAAACACATGTTTCGCCTCGATCACAGTCCCGACCGCCTGCCCGCGCAAACCCCATTCGTGCAGCGCCCGCGCCATCTCTTCCGCCGACAGAAAGCCCTCCGCGTTGGGAAACTGATACATCCCTGCCAGCAGTCCCTTCGCGGGGCGCTGTTCAATCGCGACCCTGCCGCCCGGCGACGTCAATATCAACACGGTTTTCTGTTCCTGCCGCCGCCTGTTCTGCTTGACCCGCACGGGAATCGTTTCTGTCAACCCATCCCGATAAGCAACGCAGAACGATTTAACAGGACACTTCTCGCAAAGCGGCGTACCGCCCGGCAGACAAACCAGCTCCCCCAGTTCCATCAGCGCTTCATTGAACACGCCCGGATGCTCCGGCAGCATAGCGGTGAGATAGGCCGCGACGGCTTTTTTCGTCTCGGGCAGCAGCACGTTTTCACGGCTCGCGTTGACCCGCGCCATCACCCGAAGCACATTGCCATCCACGGCGGGTACCTTCTCGTCAAAGCAGATTGACGCAATCGCGCCCGCCGTGTATTCTCCCACCCCCGGCAGTGTCAGCAGCGCCGCGCAGGTGTCCGGAAACACCCCGCCGTATTCCCGCATAATTTTTCCGGCAGCTTTTTTGAGATTCCGCGCACGGCTGTAATAGCCCAGTCCTTCCCAGAGCTTGAGCAGCGCATCATCCGGCACTTCGCTCAGGCTTGCCACGTCGGGCAGTGCCTCCATAAATCGGAGATAATACCGCTTGACTGCCTCAATGCGCGTCTGCTGGAGCATGATTTCCGACACCCATACATGATAGGGCTCCCGGTCCTCCCGCCACGGCAGTTCTCTCCGGCTGGCTTCAAACCATTCGGTCAGCGCCGACACAAATGCTGTATAATTCGGCAGTATCTGATTGAAACCCATTGTTTTGTTCATGATATCCATCCCCGTGTATCATTAAAATATTTCAAAAATATTGCAATGCCGCCGTTTTCCTGTTATAATTTTGTATAAAATAAAAAGCACCGCTCCTCAAGCTTATCTTCACCCGTCAAGGAGGAATCTTTACATTATTATGCGTTATCCACTGCTCCATACCCTTCACGCGTCGTCCGGCACCACGCGCTCCCGTGACGCCGTACTCATGACCGAAGGCAATCCCCAAAAAGTCATTCTGTCCTTTGCGCTTCCCATCTTTTTGAGCCAGCTCTTTCAGCAGCTCTACAATACCGCCGACGCCTGGATTGTGGGACATTATCTCGGCGACCGCGCCTTTGCCGCCGTCGCTTCGTCCGGCAGTCTGATCTTTCTGCTCATCAGCTTTTTCATCGGACTTTCGATGGGTGCGGGCGTGGTCATCAGCCGATGCTTCGGCGCGGGACATCAGGATAAGGTTTCCCGCGCCGTCCATACCAATGTGCTGGTATCGCTGCTCTGCGGCGTCCTGCTGGGCGTGTGCGGCGTAGCGCTCACGCCTGTTATTCTGCGTCTGATGAAAACCGATCCCGACGTACTGCCCCAGTCCATCCCCTATTTCCGCTTCTATTTTCTCGGTGCGCCCGCGATGGTCATGTACAACGCGCTCAAGGGCATCATGAACGCCGTCGGCGACAGCCGCCGTCCGCTCTACTACCTGCTTTTTTCCTCCGTCCTCAATGTGGGTCTGGACTGGCTCTTTGTGGGACCCTGCGGACTGGATATCCGCTGGGCGGCTATCGCGACCGGCATTTCGCAGGCGGCTTCGGCGCTGCTCTGCCTCCGGCAGCTCACCAAAAAAGGCACGGTCTATGCCCTTTCGCTCCGGAAACTGCGCATCGATCCGGTCATTCTGCGCGAAATCCTGCGATTGGGTCTGCCGACCGGCGTGCAGAATTCCGTCATCGGTCTTGCCAATGTACTGGTGCAGACCAATATCAATACCTTCGGCGACGTGGCAATGGCGGCTTGCGGGGCGTATGCCCGCATCGAAGGCTTCGCCTTTCTGCCCATCCTGTCCTTCTCGATGGCGCTGACCACTTTTATCAGTCAGAACCTTGGCGCGCAGCAGTATGACCGCACCCGCTACGGCGCACGGTTCGGCATCATTGTCTCGGTGCTGATGGCGGAAGGCATCGGTCTGATCACCTTTGTATGCGCCCGACCCTTCATCGGCGCGTTTGTCAGCGACCCCGGCGCTATCGCTATCGGCATACAGCAGTCCCGCATTGAATCGCTGTTCTTCTGTCTGCTGGCGTTTTCCCACTGCGTCGCGGGTGTCTGCCGCGGCGCGGGCAAAGCCTTTGTGCCGATGTTTGTCATGCTGTCGGTATGGTGCGTACTGCGCGTGATTGTCGTCACGGTCGCCATGCACTTCTCCCACGACATTCATCTGCTCTTCTGGGTATACCCCCTCACATGGGGCATCAGCTCGGTAATTTACCTGATCTACTATCTCTGTTCCGACTGGATTCACGGATTCGACTGACAGCAAAAAGACAGCGTGAGAAAGCTCTTCCCGCGCTGTCTCTTTTTTGGTTCAAGGGACGCTCTGCGCCCCAAAATCAGATGATCTGACTACTTGGCAAGCGCCTTCACAATCTCGCCGATATACACCAGATGATAATCCCGGTTGGGATAATTGTCCGAACGGATGGAGGAATACAGAATGCTCTGCGGCTTGATCTCATCGACGTAGATCTTCTTGCAAATCAGCACCGTGTCCGCTTCCGCAAAGCAGGGCGCCTCATAATCGCGGCAGACTGTCAGTCCGGAACCGGCGATTTTGTCCTCGTCGCGACCGCTCACCGTACCGAGATAGGCAAGCTGCTTGCGATACTGCTCCGACAGGAAGCTCAGCGAAAAATATTCCGCCTCGTCCATGAGTTCGCGGGTGTAGCGCTGGGGGCGGATGTAGCAGGTCACCACATTGCGGTTCCAGAGAACGCCCACGCCTCCCCAGCTGGCGGTCATGGTGTTCATCCTCTCTCCACTGCCTGCCGTGACCAGCATCCAGTCGCTGCCGACGGACTGAAAAGGATTGAACTTCATTTCCTGCGGCTTGATTTGGTTGAACATAATACGACTTCCTTTCATGGTAAAATAGGAAAAAGTAAACCTGATAGTATCTTATGAGACGGCAGGGAAAATCATACACCGTCTCGCTTTCGCTGCTTCTATTCACCATAAAACGGCACAGTTCTCCCCTACGGTATAGTCTGCGATCTGCCGATACCGCGCAAAGAGCCCTGTGCCGAATGTGCCGAATGTTTCTTTCATCTGTGGGTTTAATAAGGAACGATGCAGAAATAATTAATACATTTCACTTGCTGAAACACGCAAGC
>CAMJHU010000025.1 GCA_946405565.1 uncultured Clostridia bacterium | reverse complement strand
CCAAAATGGCTGCTGAATATCCCGGTGTACACCTGTTGCTGTTAGGTCCGGAACCCAAAGTGAAGAATGCCTATTTCCAAAACTGTATGAATGCCATTGCACAAAGTGACAGAATACAGTATTTAGGCAACCGGCAGAAGATCGGAAACTATTATCTGACTTCCGATATCCTTGTTTTTCCCTCCACGAAATCTCATCAGGCCAGACCGGTATATGAAGCGGGCTACTTTCATCTGCCGGTAGTGATTTCCGATTTCAAGGAAACTTCTGAATCGGCGATAGACGGTTATAATGCCCTATGCTTTGAACCTGATGCGGCAGAGGATCTGACGGCAAAACTCCGATTGCTAATAGAAGATTCCCAACAGAGAGAAACGCTGGGAAACAATAATTTCCAGATGTATTTCACTCATCATTCGATGGAGACAGTGGGAAAAGAATTAAATCGTTTTATTGAAAACGTCGTTTAGCGTGAGATACCATCTGTCGGCTGTACAGAACGAGATAAATGTGAAAATGAAGGTGCAGAGAGTGAAAATCGGCATATTAACGTTCCATTGGGCAGCCAATCATGGAGCCATGCTGCAGACCTACGCTTCCATGCAGTATTTGCGTCAGTGCGGGCATGAAGCATTTGTCATTGATTATTATCCTGTGAATCAGGAACTTTCGCTGAAAAACACGTTGCGCACCAGCCGTCTGTGTGTCATGGCGGAACGTTTTAGGAGCTATCAAAAAGAAAAAAGAGTAGCTCCTTTCAGACGGCATTTTGTGTTATCCCATCGATACATCACCAACCGGGAACTGATCGAAAATCCCCCGGAGGCAGACGCGTACATTACCGGTAGCGATCAAGTGTGGAATGCCTACTATCTGCTGCGGGGTGAGGGAAAAGTGACGCCGGTCTATTTTCTGAATTTCGGAAAACCGGACTGCAAAAAAATCGCCATGAGTGTCAGCTTTGGCTGTACGGAATATCCTCAAGAAGCGCAGACACTGGCAAAACCGCTGATTCACGCCTTGGACGCGGTTTCGGTCAGAGAAAAGACGGGACTGGATGTGCTGGAGAGTATGGATTATCACGACGGAGTGGTGACAGCGGATCCGACTTCTTTGCTGGCACCGGAGGTTTATGGGCAGCTTTGTGATGACATACCGGTTTCCAAAGGAAAAGTAGCTCTCTGTATTTTGAGAAAGCAGAGTCAAGGCGTCATCGACGCCATTCACCGGCTCACGGCTTCTTTTGAACATCGGGAAGTGATTTCCATCAGCGACGTCAGCGTTCCCATGTGGCTTGCCGCCATCCGGGACGCGGAATGTGTGATTACCAATTCTTTTCATTGCGTCATGTTTTGTCTGAAATTTCACACACCGTTTATGGTGGTGTTGGAGGACGGCGCAAAGGCGGGCATGAATGATCGTCTGTTTACCCTTTTGGATTATTTTAAACTGAGGCGCCGCATCTGTTCTGAGGCTTCACATGCCACGAATGATATGGTACATCAGCCGATCGATTGGGAAGGTGTTGATCGTACCATGGATTTGTACGCCGATTCGCTTCGTGCTTTTTTGAAAAACAGTTTAGAAGGTTGAGAACGCATGGATAAATACAATAAACTGCTCAAGAACTCAGGAATTTTCTTTATTGCGAATTTTGGCAGTAAAGTCTTGACATTTTTACTGGTGCGTTTTTATACCGAAGTGCTCAACACTTCCGAATACGGAACCATTGATTTGCTCAATACCACCGCCAGTCTGGCTTTTCCGATTGTCACGCTGTGCATCACCGAGGCAGTGCTCCGATTTTCTCTGGATGATATTGACCACAGACAGACAATTTTTTCCAACGGATTGCTGGTCACGGTGTTGGGCAATGCCGCGTTCGTGCTGTTAACACCTTTGCTGATGCGTTTTGAGATATTCAGCAACCATATATGGCTACTGTATTTGTTGACGCTGACCAATTCGCTTTTCACCGTGACAGCGCATTTTGCCCGTGGAATCGGCGAATCAAAACTCTTTGCCGCATCGGGTCTGCTTCATACGTTTTTTCAGATCGGTCTGAACCTGCTGTTTTTGCTGGTATTCTCCTGGGGGGTCAAAGGGTACATATTAGCCTCCATTTTATCCAATGTGATTACGATGCTCGTTGTAATGTCGTGGGGAAAATTATGGAAATATATCATTCCCATTTTTGATGCGCCATATTTAAAGCAGATGTTGATGTATGCCATGCCGTTGATTCCCAACGCGGCCTTTTGGTGGGTGATGCAGTCGTCGGACCGCTATGTGATCGCCTATATGCTGTCCGCATCGGAGAACGGGCTTTATTCGGCGGCCAATAAAATTCCCACCATTATATCCACCATCAGCACCATCTTTTTTCAGGCATGGCAGATATCGTCGGTTGATGAAGCCAAATCTGAGGATAAGGCGAATTTTTATTCCAACGTATTTCATATGCTCTCTATGCTGCTGCTTTGTGCCACGTCCTTCATCATGGTGATTTTGCAGCCCTTCTATCATATTTTTGTGGAGGCATCTTACTATTCAGGGTGGCAGTGCGCACCCTTTCTCATGTGTGCGATGATATTCTCCTGCTACTCCAGTTTTCTGGGCACCAATTATGTGGCGATGAAGAAGACAAACGGCGTCTTTGCCACAACCGTGGCAGGCGCTGTCGTAAATGTGGTGTTGAACCTGGTCTTAACGCCTGTTATGGGAATCTATGGAACAGCGTTGGCTACTGTGGCAGCTTTCTTTGTCACATGGTTGGTCAGAGCGGTTGACACGCGCCAGTTTGTGAAGATTCAATACCCTCTGGGTACCTTTATCATTCCAACGGTTCTTGTGTTGGTGCAGGCGGTATTATTGACGGCAGGGGTTAAATCGATGCTGCTTCAATTGGTGTTTTTGCTGGTTCTCATTTTTGTCTATCGAGACGAACTGTTGCGAACGCTACAAATGCTGCTCAAGGGAGGGCGAAAAATCGTTGGTCGTGGATAAAGAAAACTGTTGCGGATGTGGTGCCTGTGCGAATATCTGTCCGAAGCAATGTATCAGCATGAAACCTGATGAGGAAGGCTTTTTATACCCGGCCACAGATCGGGAACACTGTGTTTTTTGTGGCATGTGTGAAAAGGTCTGTCCAGTGATTCATCATACAAAGCTGAAGGCGCGCAGGGAAGAGGCCTATGCCGTCAGACACAAAGACAACCGTGTGAGGGACAACAGTTCGTCCGGCGGTATGTTTTATCTGTTGGCACAGCATACCATTGCCTCCGGAGGGCTTGTCATTGGCGCGGCATTTGACGATGATTTTGTACTGCGGCATAAGGCAGTATCCGATATGGACGATTTGATGTCTCTGCTTGGCTCCAAGTATGTGCAGAGTGATACACAACAGATCTACAAGCTTACCAAGGAATCCCTTCAATCGGGGCGGCAGGTTTTGTTTTCGGGTACGCCGTGCCAGGTGGAAGCCTTGTACCGTTATCTTGGTAAGTCTTATGACAATCTGACGACAGTGGATATTATCTGTCACGGTGTGCCATCCCCGTTACAATGGGAACGGTACAAGCAATGGCGGACAAGCCAGCGAAAAAATACCCGGATGGTACAGGCAGATTTCAGGGATAAGTCTGCTGGATGGCGGCACTACTCATTGATGCTGCGATTTGACAATGGTTCAATTCATAAAGGAATCGCCTATGATGATCCGCTGACCAAAGCCTATCGCATGGAGCTTTGCTCCCGCCCATCGTGTTATGGATGCCCCTTCAAAGGGGCGTTACGCATGAGCGACATTACCTTGGGCGACTTCTGGGGGATAGAAAAGGTGTTACGCGCCATGGATGATGACCGGGGAACCTCCTTGGTGATTCTCCATTCGGAGAAAGGGGCTAACCTATTCCGTTCCTTGGAGGCGCATATGGAAGCCGCGGAAGTGGATCTGAATGAGGCTTTACAATATAACGGCGCGGCACTTCGTCCGCCTCAGCCGTCAGAACGCCGTGATGCGTATATGAAAGATATGACAGTCATGGATTTTGGCGATCTGACCAGAAAATATTGTAGCGACGATTGCTTCACAGCCTGCAAGAAACTCGTAAAAAAAATCATCAAAAAAATCATAAGGAGATAGTACCCATGAGCAGTTTTAACGGAGCAACATTAATGATTACAGGAGGCACAGGCAGTTTTGGCAACACCGTCCTGAAACATTTTCTGACTACTGATATCGGACAAATTCGTATTTTTAGCCGTGATGAGAAAAAACAGGACGATATGCGTCACGACTTGCAGGCGCGGTTCCCGGAATACGCGGGCAAGGTCAAGTTTTACGTCGGCAACGTGCGCGACCCACGTTCGGTGGCGGACGCGATGCCGGGGGTCGATTACATCTTCCACGCGGCGGCGCTCAAGCAGGTGCCGAGCTGTGAGTTCTTCCCCATGCAGGCGGTCAAGACCAATGTGGAAGGCACCGACAATGTGCTTCACGCGGCGATTGACGCGGGCGTGAAGAGAGTGGTTTGCCTGAGCACGGACAAGGCGGCCTACCCCATCAATGCGATGGGCATTTCCAAGGCCATGATGGAGCACGTCATCACGGCCAACGCCCGTGTGGCTGCCGAACGCGGCGGTACGGTCATTTCCTGCACCCGCTACGGCAACGTCATGTGCAGCCGCGGCTCGGTGATTCCGCTCTTCATCGACCAGATTAAAGCGGGCAATCCTATCACCATCACCAACCCGGCGATGACGCGGTTTCTGATGAATCTCGACGAGGCTGTTGACCTTGTGAAATTCGCCTTTGAACACGCCAATCCCGGCGATCTGTTTGTGCAAAAGGCGGATGCCAGCACGATCGGCGATCTGGCGAAGGCGGTGCAGCAGCTCTTCGGCGACACTGGTACGCGGATCATCGGCACCCGCCACGGCGAAAAGCTCTATGAAACCCTTCTCACGCAGGAAGAACGGCTTCGTGCGGAGGACATGGGCGATTACTTCCGTGTAAGCGCGGATAACCGCGACTTGAATTATGACAAGTATTTTGTCAAGGGTGAAGTGACCACACAGGCAGATGAGGCGTATACCAGCCACAACACCGTGAGATTGGACGTGGAAGGCACGGTGGCCAAGTTGCTCACCACCGATTATGTGCAGGAAATGCTCCATGCCGAAAAGTAGGAGAGAGAACATGAAATTATTGATTTTGGGCTGCAACGGTATGGCCGGTCATACCATCAGCCTCTATATGAACGAGCGGGGACATGACGTTCTGGGCTTTGACAGACGGAAGTCCGATCTGATAGATTCCGTGGCGGGCGACGCGATGGACGCGGCGTTTGTGAAGGAGCTGGTGGGCGTCCATCGATTTGACGCCGTCATCAACTGCATCGGGCTGCTCAATCAGTTTGCTGAAAACAATAAGGCGGCAGCCGCCTATCTGAACGGTTATCTGCCGCATTATCTGGCGCAGTTGACCGAAGGTACCGCTACGCAAGTGGTACATATGAGTACAGACTGCGTATTTTCCGGTAAACGAGGACAGTATACAGAAGATGACCAACCAGACGGCACCACCTTCTACGACAGAAGCAAGGCTTTGGGCGAATTGGAGGATGACAAAAACATTACTCTCCGCAATTCCATTGTCGGACCCGACATCAATCCCAACGGCATCGGTCTGCTGAATTGGTTCATGCAGCAGCAGGGCGATGTGACAGGCTACACGGGTGCCATCTGGACAGGTCAGACGACCTTACAGCTGGCCAAGACAATGGAGGCGGCGATCACAGAGCGCGCACATGGTCTGTACAATACGGTGCCCGATACAGATATTTCCAAGTACGAGTTGCTGAAGCTCTTCAATCAATATATCCGGAACAATGCGGTAAATGTGATTCCTGTGGACAAATGCGCGGCGGACAAATCTTTGAAGCGCACGAGATATGAATTCAATTACCGTATTCCGGATTATGAACAGATGGTAACGGAGATGGCGGACTGGATGAGAGGTCACAAGCAGCTCTATCCGCACTATGCACTTTGAGGTTGTAGAACAGGAGAGGAATACAGATGACTGAAACCAAAAAACTCCGTCTGATGACGGTAGTAGGTACCAGACCTGAAATCATCAAGATGTCTGCTATCATCAAGAAAGCTGACCAATATTTTGAGCAGATATTGGTTCACACCGGGCAAAATTACGACTATGAGTTGAACAAAGTGTTTTTTGATGATCTTGGATTGCGCGAGCCGGATTATTATCTGGGCGTGGTGGGCGATCATCTTGGACAGACCATGGGCAATGTGATTGCAAAATCATACGAGCTGATGGAGCAGGTCAAGCCGGATGCGCTGATGGTGCTGGGCGATACCAACTCCTGCCTTTGCGTGATATCCGCCAAGCGACTGAAAATCCCGATTTTCCATATGGAAGCGGGCAACCGCTGCAAGGACGAGAACTTGCCGGAAGAAGTGATTCGGCGCACTGTGGACGTGACAAGCGATGTGAACCTTTGCTACTCCGAGCACGCACGCCGTTATATCCTTGACACGGGCGTCAAGCCGGAATACACTTACGTTGTCGGGTCACCCATGGCGGAGGTGCTGGATTCCTACAAGGAGCAGATCGAACAGAGTGACGTGCTGCAGCGGTTGGGACTGGAGAAGCACAAATATATATTGCTTTCGGCGCATCGGGAAGAAAATATCGACGTCGAGGCCAACTTTTTCAGCTTGATGAATGCTGTCAACGCGTTGGCCGAAACATACGATGTGCCGATTTTGTATTCCTGCCATCCCCGCAGCAGGAAGTATATTGAGCGCAGAGGCTTTGTCTTTGACCGCCGCGTCATTCAGCACAAGCCCCTTGGGTTCTTCGATTACAATAAGCTGCAGCAGAACGCGCTGTGCGTCGTTTCCGATTCGGGCACGGTTCCGGAAGAAGGGGCGTATTTCAAATTCCCCGCTGTTTCGATCAGAACGTCCACAGAGCGCCCGGAGGCGATGGATAAAGGCGTATTCACCATCGGAAGCATTACCACGGAGCAGGTGATTCAGGCGGTAGAGCTTGCGATTGCCATGCACGCAAACGGGGATGACGCCGCAGACGTTCCCGCCTACACAGACCGCAATGTCAGCACCAAGGTCATCAAGCTCATTCAGTCCTACACCGGCGTGGTCAATCGAATGGTGTGGCGCAAGGCATAATAGGCAGTATCGTTGTGGAATGATTCAGAACACTCGTTTGACATTTTTTCTATCATTTTGTAAAGAGAGGTGTAAACTATATGAAACGTTTGATGGCATTTATTTTGGTATTGGGTTTGGTAATCGGTCATTGTTCTATGATGCCGCTTGTGTATGAAGTATCGGCGCAGTCGGAGGCTGCTGCATTGATGATTACGCAGCAGCCTTCCAATCAGACCGTCAAAGAGAATGAAGATGCCGTTTTTCATGTGCAGGCTTCTGGCGAGGGGCTGACATATCAGTGGTATGTCAAGACGTCGCCGACGAAGAATTGGCAAGTCACCAAAGTAGCCGGCACAGGTTATGATACGGATACTTTCAGAATTGCGGCCACGAAAGCACGTAACGGATTTCAATACAAATGCGCTGTTACCGATATAAATGGAAAATTAGAAGAAAGCAATGCTGCCGCGTTAGTGATTGGAGAGAACATCTCCAATTCTATTACGATTACTAAGCATCCTTCGGATCAAATGGTGTATAGCGGAACTTCGGCGGTTTTTACAGCGGGTGCGTCGGGAGACGGATTAACCTATCAATGGTATGTCAGAACATCGTCCACAACCGGTTGGACCATGACCAGAATGGCAGGATCCGGCTTTGATACAGATTCATTGACGGTTCAGGCGGAAAAGGCACGGGACGGTTTTCAGTATAAATGCGCGGTAATCGATGAAAACGGCTACATAAAGGAAACAAAAAGTGCCGCTTTGTATATTCGTGAATTACATCCTCAAACCGTATCTATTGTCGAACCGCCGGAAAATCAGATGGTAGATTTGGGAGAAAACGCCGTATTTACTGTTATCGCAGAGGGTGACGGATTATCTTATCAGTGGTATGTCAAAACCTCGCCCTCTTCCACATGGCAGGCGACCAAGATGAGCGGTACCGGTTATGATACGGATACGCTCACCATACAGGCGACCAAGGCCAGATACGGATTCCAATATAAGTGTTCCGTAACCGATCAATACGGCAACACAGAGGAAACCAGTATTGCCGCCCTGTTGCCCAAGGAGTCGGAACCCGCTGCGCTTACTATTACTAGGCAGCCTTCCGATCAGGCGGTACTGGAGAAGGATTATGCCGTCTTTTCGATGGAAGCGGAGGGAGACGGACTGGTTTATCAATGGTACGTGAAAACTTCCGCGTCAGCCAACTGGGCTGCGACCCGTATGCCTGATACCGGCTACGATACCGATACTTTAAGAATACAGGCGACAAAAGCCCGGGATGGCTTTTGGTATAAATGTATTGTGACCAATAGCAAGGGATATGTTCAGGAAACCAACGCGGTTTCTTTAACGATCAGTAATCCCGATCCGTTGTTCATTACCCGGCACCCCCAGACCCAGTTGGTTGAATTGAAGGAAACAGCAACATTTTCCGTAACCGCCACCGGTGTTGGACTGACCTATCAGTGGTATGTCAAGACGTCTCCTACGGGTGACTGGATGATGACTCGTATGTCCGGCACAGGCTATGATACCAACACCCTCAAAATTCAAACCACTGCCGCCAGAATTGGATTTCAATATATGTGTGTTGTGACGGATAAATACGGCAATACGGCGGCATCGGAATCCGCTTCGCTGCTGGAAAAAGAGCCCCAACCCAGTGCCGTGCAGATTACACAGCAGCCGCAATCCCAAAGTGTCAAATTGATGGATACGGCAGTTTTTAAAACCGTCGTGTCCGGAGAGAATCTGGTGTATCAGTGGTATGTCAGGGCACAGGGGGACACTGTCTGGACGGCTACCCGTATGCCGAACACGGGGTTTGATACGCCTGAACTCCATATCCAAGCAACAAAGGCAAGAGACGGATTCCAGTATAAATGCGTTGTTACTGATGAGAAAGGGTATGCTTTGGAAACTGCGGTTGTGACACTCACGGTAAATAAGCCCCAGCCTCTGCTGATCGTGGCACAGCCCGCAACGGAAACCCTTAAATCGGGAGAATACGCTGTATTTACCATCAAAGCTACCGGTAATACTTTATCCTACCAGTGGTATGTCAAGACGTCCCCCACAGCCGGTTGGACAGCTACCCGCATGCCCGGTACGGGATATGATACCGATACCCTTTCCATTCAGGCGACCCAGAACCGTAATGGCTTCCAGTACAAGTGTGTGATAAAGGACGCCAATGGCAATACTTTGGAAACGGACATCGTTTCGCTGAATATCGCTGCGAAACCCGCGATTACACAGCAGCCTGCCGATGTCACGGGATATGTCGGAGAATCCGCGGTCATCACGGTGGAAGCTACCGGTGAGAATCTCACCTATAATTGGCAGACCTCTTCCGACGGCATGGATTGGAACAGTGTGGGAGAAACATCCGCTGAGTATCATTTCACCATTACAAATGAAGCAGGGCTTTATCGGTGTATAATTACCGACAGCTACGGGCAGCAGGTGATATCCGGCATGGCACAGGTGATTGCCAAGGCGGACGATTATGCTTTGCCGACCAATCTGAGCTTCACACAGAATGGAACGGTATCCTTCCGCGTGGTGGAACCGCAGACGCATACGGTCATGCTCGGTCTTTATCGCCAAGAACTGCTGACGTCTGTTTCTGCCCGTATGGATGACGAAACCGTTGACCCGGCGGCGTCCACTCTGGTGACGGTGCTTCCGATTCGTCTCAAGGCAGGTACTGACAGTTACAGTATCAATGTCAGCAATCTGTTTGATATTTCGGCGGAATACTATGTGGCCGCCAAGGCGGTAGAAAGCGCTTCCGCCGAGAATGCCCGCGATCTGGGCATCGGACATACAATCACATCCAACACGGTTTATTTCCTGCGTTCCGAGCAGTCGCTGGAAGCACCCGTCGGCATTCGCTGGAGCGAGGAAACCTACGGCAGAGCCGCATGGAACGAAGTGGATGGAGCGGCATCCTATCAGGTCATGCTGTATGCCGGCGATAACATTGTGGCTTCCCGCAACATCAATACCACTTTCTTTGACTTCAGTACAGGTTGGATCGATATTGGAAAAATCACGGAAAACAGCTATACCTTTACCGTGACTGCTATGAGCAGTGATATCACCGCAATCTCCAATTCTGCTGAATCCGTTCATTCCGCTGTATTGGGTGAACCGGATTCAACCGAACCGGTTTCAATCGTGACACAGCCGGCAAGCAAATATGCCAGCCTGAACAGCAATCTCACCACCAATCTCAAAGCGGAAGGAATCGGTCTGACCTATGATTGGTATGTGGACGGCGTTCTGGCGGCAGAAGAACTGGACAATGCCTCTTTCAATCTGGATGCCAGCCGGGAAGGTTCCATCAGCGTATATGCTGTTGTGCATGACGCATTCGGAAATACCGTGACGTCTGACACTGCCGTTATTACGGTGGTAGACGACCGCGCTAGAGAGCATGTTATCACGGCGCAGCCCGCTGATGTGACAATTGATGCCGGACAAACCGCCTATTTCGGGGTGGATGTGGAAGCGATTCCGCATTTTGACGTGGACTACCATTGGTATGTCAGCTTTGACAACGGCGAAAGCTGGGAGGACTGGTTCGATACTGACAGGTGGGCGTCCGTCAGCGGGGATGTGGATCGCAGCGGCACGAAATACCGCTGTGAAGTCCGCGTAACCGCGCCTACCGGTGTGGTTGTCTGCACCGAAATGTCCGAGGCGGCTGCGCTGACGGTCAACCCGCTTCCTATTGTGATTACTTTTGATCTGGATAACCGCTATTTTACCGGAAGCACCCAGTCCGTCACTGTCTTGGCAACCGGTGAGAATCTTGCCTAT
>CAMJHU010000024.1 GCA_946405565.1 uncultured Clostridia bacterium | reverse complement strand
GTCATGATTACCGCCGACCACGGCAATGCCGATCAGATGCTGGACGATGAGGGCAAGCCCTTTACGGCGCATTCCACCAATCCCGTTCCCTTCTGCGTGGTAGGACATCACTGCCGTCTGCGCGAAGGCGGCTGTCTGGCGGATATTGCTCCAACCATTCTCGAAGTCATGGGACTGGCACAGCCCAAGGAAATGACCGGTGTATCGCTGATTGCCAGATAATTCTGAATTTAATTCCCAAAACGCAGCCATATGGAAACAGCAGCAGAGCGGGCAGCCTTTTGTCAAGAAGATTATGCCCGCTCTGTTTTTATTAGGAACTATGCAGAAATAATTGATACATTTCACTTGCTGAAACACGCAAACATACTGTCGTTTCAGGCAGAAAATTGACTGATTAAATTCTGCATAGTTTCTTAAATACGGAAGGGAGCCAATCCATGAAAGAGTACCGGAATTATATCTTTGATCTGTACGGCACACTGGTGGATATCAATACCAACGAAGGAAAGCCGTATCTGTGGAAAAAAGTGACGGAGATGTATGCCTATTATGGCGCACACTATACCCCATCGGAATTCAGAAAGGCATATCTGCGTCTTTGCGCGGCGCATACCGAGGCGCTGCGAGCGAAAAACGGCGCCAAGTACCCCGAAATCCAGCTCGAATATGTCTTTCAGGATCTCTTTACCGAGAAGGGCGTGACGGTTTCGATGGAGATCATCCGCACCATCGGACAGGCGTTCCGGGTAATTTCCACCAAATTCCTCTGTCTTTACAAAGGCGTGCCGGAACTGCTGGATGCGATTCACGCGGCAGGCAAGAAGGTCTATCTGCTTTCCAACGCGCAGGAAATGTTCACCAAGCACGAAATGATCGCGCTGGGCATTTACGACAAATTCGACGGCATTGTGTTTTCATCGGATGAGGGACTGTGCAAGCCGGAGGAGCGGTTTTTCCGCACGGTGGTGGAGCGTTACGGGCTGCAGATCGATGAATGCCTCATGATCGGCAACGACGCGGGTACCGATATCGCGGGCGCAAGGAACATCGGGATGGATTCGCTCTACATACACTCGGACATTTCCCCGAGGCTCACCGATCTGACCGGCGCGGACATTCCCGCGACTTTCAAGGTCATGGACGGAGATTTTACCAAAATAAAAGAATTAGTGCTGTGATTTTTCAAATAACAGCCAAAATAACGGATCAAAGAACCTCTGTATGATTCTTTGATCCGTTATTTTTTTCTCTAGGACCTGCGCGGCGAAGCACGCGCATTATGCAATGCAGATGGATTATCCGTGGCAAGACCCATCGCGTGAGGTATGCGGACGGCTTTGCCGTATTCAGCTCCCCCTCGCTAGAATCGGGGCAAAAGGTTCGTTGCGAGAAATCGGCTTTTCCGTTCGGAAACAGAGCGGAACGTCAATTGCCGCCAGCCTATATCCAGCAGCGCCCCGCGCCCGAGTTGGTTATCCGTATCCCCGGTAAATCAGCAACGGGAAACCGTCAACAACGCGATGATCTGGCGTAAAAGCCAAGATTAAAAATCCTGCAAAGTCGCCAGATAACTGCCCGCGTCGGAGGGCATCCGCCAGTCGCCGCGCGGAGAGACGGCAACACTGCCCACTTTGGGACCGTCAGGCAGACAGCTTCGCTTGAACTGCTGTGTGACAAAGCGGCGCAGGAAAGTCCGGAGCCATTTATGAATGGTTTCGGGAGAATAATCCCCATCGAAGGTGAGGCAGGCGAGACGGTAGATTTTCCGGGGAGAGAAGCCGCAGCGCAGGAAATAATAGAGGAAGAAATCGTGCAGTTCGTAGGGACCTACCAAATCTTCGGTGCGCTGGGCAATCTCGCCGTTTTCTTCCGGCGGGAGCAATTCGGGGCTGACGGGGGTATCCAGCACGTCATAAAGGACGGAGCGCAGCGGTTCGGAGGAAACGGAGGCAAAGTAATCCACAAGATAGCGCACTAAGGTCTTGGGTACGCCTGCATTGACGCCGTACATGGACATATGGTCGCCGTTGTAAGTTGCCCAGCCGAGTGCCAGCTCTGAAAGATCGCCGGTACCGATGACCAGACCGCCGTGAAGGTTGGCGGTGTTCATCAGAATCAGCGTGCGCATACGCGCCTGTGAATTTTCATAGGTCACGTCGGTGGTCACGCCATCGTGACCGATATCGCGAAAATGCTGCTGTACGGCGTCGTGAATATCCACTTCGCGGAAAGAGGTGCCGAGTGCCTCCGCCATTTTCTGAGCGTTGGATTTGGTGCGGGATGTCGTGCCGAAACAGGGCATGGTGAGCGCAATGATATTTTCCATCGGGTAGTGCAGCTGACGGAACGCGTCCACGGTCACGAGATAGGCAAGCGTGGAATCCAGTCCGCCGGAAAGTCCGATGACCGCGTGATCGGAGTGGCTGCCTTTCAATCGCTGCTGCAATCCCGCACTCTGAATGTGAATGATTTCGCGGCAGCGTTCCTCCAGATGATCGCGGGAAGAAGGCACAAACGGTGCTTTCGGGAAGGTGCGGGTGAGCTTGGTTTCGGTAATATCAAGGTGGAAATGCGCAAGTAAGGGGTATTCCTCGGAGACACTGCTCACAAACGTAGACATACGGCGGCGGTCGGCATTGAGCTTCTGCACGTCGATGTCCGCTGTAATAAAGGTGCCGGTAGACCATCGCTGTTCGGCAAGCATTGAGCCGTTTTCGGCGATCATGCCGTGACCCGAAAAGACCAGATCGGTGGTGGATTCACCGCCGCCGGCGCTGCTGTATACATACGCGCCCACCTGACTGGCGGAAAGATGGCGTACGAGTTCCCGGCGGTAAGCCGCTTTACCGATGACCTCATTGCTGCACGAGAGATTGCAGATGACGTTGGCGCCTGCCAATGCAAGACAGGCGGACGGGGGAGAAGGTACCCATGCGTCCTCACAGATTTCTACTCCCACCACCAGTTCCGGCAGCTCGGCGCAGCGGAAATAGCCCTGTCCTATGGAAATGGTTTGCCCGAGATAGCGGACAACGGTTTCCTG
Organism: uncultured Clostridia bacterium; assembly: GCA_946405565.1. GTDB lineage: Bacteria > Bacillota > Clostridia > Oscillospirales > Acutalibacteraceae > RUG762. Next base: position 8,039 of record CAMJHU010000024.1, on the reverse strand, counting down.
CCGGGGAGCGGGAGAAAAGCGACGCCCTTCATAAAATTCCGCATAGGTGGGAATATGTGTTTTGGGAACCAGACCGATGAGCCGACCGCGGTTGATGACAGCGGCACAGTTGTAAAGCGCACCGTCCCACGGTACCGGAACACCCACAATGACCAGCATATCCAAGTCGGCGGTAGTGTCAACGACGTGCCTGAGTGCTGTTTCCGCTGCGTCCAGCAATGCCTGCTGGAGAAAAAGGTCTTCTAAGGTATAGCCTGTGATACCCAGTTCGGTAAAGACCGCAATTTTCACGCCCTGCGCGTGCATATCACGGAGCATGGCAATCATCCGGTCGGCATTGACAGCGGGGTTGCCTAAGGCGATTTCGGGAGAACCCGCAGCTACTTTGATAAATCCGTCTCTCACAGTGTATCTTCCGTCCTTCCCTATCAAAAATAATGATGATTATATCACAGAAATGAGATGGTGTCAAGTCAGAAATACGCCCGTGATGAAACGCAAAAATCCAAAAAATCAAAACGGATTTCTGTGCGGATAAAAAAGACAGTTGCATTGTCGGCAAAAATGTGAGATAATAATAAGCAAATGCGGCAGGGAGGGGAGCGGTATGCTTCAATTCGTATGTGGTACGGCGGGGAGCGGTAAGACATGGTATGTGAGACAGCAGGCAGCGGAATTGGCGCGGGAAGGCTGTCGAACGGCGATTCTTGTGCCGGAGCAGTTTTCGTTTGAAACCGAGCGCGCAATGCTGGAGTGTCTTTCACCACAGGAAGCCGACCGAGTGGAGGTGTTCAGTTTCACCAAGCTGGCGGCGCATCTGGCACGCGAAGCGGGAGGGCTGGCAGGACGCAGACTGGATGAATGCGGACGGGCAGCGGTGATGCATATGGCGCTGTCATCGGTGCGTGATCATCTGACGCTTTACGCTGGACGGGGAGGACAAGATTTAATTGCCGGTCTGCTTGCGGCAGTGAGCGAATTCAAAGGCTGCGCCATCTCACCCCAGATGCTGGATGAAACTGCCAAAGACATGGATGAATCCGTGCTGTCACAGAAGCTAACGGAATTATCGCTTATTTACGGCGCCTATAACGCGTTGATTGCTCAGATTGGCTCCCTTGACCCACTGGATGATCTCACGAGACTGGCGTTCCATCTCGATGAAATCGCGTATTTCGATGGGATGACCGTGTTCGTTGACAGCTTTACGGGTTTTACGCGGCAGGAATGCGATGTGGTGGAAAAAATCATCGGTCAGTGCGAGACATTTGTGATGACGTTGTGCGGCGATCCTTCGCTGCAGCAGCATTCATCCGATCGTGTGTCGCTGTTTGCGGACGTGCAGCGCACAGTGGCGCAACTGACCGCCGTCGTGGGGGAAGCTGCATGGATATTTCTGCCCCCTCATGTCCGCTTTGAGAGTGACGCGCTCAAGGTAATGGAGGCAGGCGTGTTTCGTGCGACGCAGACCGAGGTTTATCCCGGGGCCACTCCTGATGTGAATCTTTATGCCGCAGCTGAAAAATATGATGAAGCGGAATTTGCCGCACGGGAGATACGGCGGCTGATACGCGAAAAAGGGTGGCGACGGCGGGACTTTGCGCTGATCTGCCGCACGGCGTCGGATTATCAGGAGCCGTTGCTGCGGGCATTGGCGATGCAGGGGGTTCCCTGCTTTTGCGACAGAAGGATTCCCGTGACGGATCTGCCAGTGGTGCGGTTTGTACTGGCGGGGCTGGACATTGCGGCGGGGCGATGGCGCAGCGAGGACATTCTGCGCTGGCTGAAGACCGGTATGGTAGATGGCGTGAGTGTGGTGGACATAGCGCGGCTGGAGAACTATTGCTTTATCTGGGACATTCGCGGACCTCACTGGCGGCAGCCATTTACCCAGTCGCCCTACGGCTGCACCGACCGCGAGTCGGAGGACAGCGGGGAACTGCTGAGGCAGATCAACGCTGTCAGAGAGAGGGTAGCGGGACTTTTGTCACCTTTTGTAGAGGTCATGAAATCCGATGAAGCCACCGGGCGTGAGAAAGCGGCGGCAGTCTGGCGATTGCTGGATGAAGCCGGCGCGGCTGCCTGCATTGAACGAATGCTGCCCCGGCTGTCACCCACTGACGCGGACGCGCAGGGACAGGTGTGGAACGCCCTCATGAACATACTCGACCAACTTGCCGAAATACTGGGGAATTCCCCAGCCGAACTGCGGGAGTTTGCGGAACTGCTGACGCTGATGGTGGGACTGTGCGATATCGGGCGTATTCCGCAGGGATTGGATGAAGCGGTCTTTGGCGCGGCGGACAGAATCCGCACGGCTGCCCCGAAGGCGGTGTTCATTCTGGGTGCGAATGACGGTGTTTTTCCGTTGCTGCCGACGTCGGCCGGCGTATTTACCGACAGCGAGCGGCGGATGCTGATTGAGCGACAGCTTCCGCTGTCGGGGGATATGGACGACAGTGCCGTTTCGGAGCAATATCTGGCATATGCCGCCATGACCTGTGCTTCGCGGCGATTGTATGTCACTTATAGCAAAACCGACGGGGGTGAAGGGTTGTATCCCTCCGAGATCGTCACCGAACTGCGGCGGGTCGTGCCGGGATGTCGCGAATGGCAGACACATGAAACGGTGACACTTGCGGACATTGAAAGCGAAGAAGCGGGATTTCTGCTTGCGGCGGGTTGTGTATCGCAGGAAGATGAAATATCCCGGGCACTGACCGAATGCTATCGCCGCCGACCTGCCTATGCGGACCGTCTGGCTGTAGTGGAGGCAGCCAGACAGCCCGTGCGACGGTCGTTGCAGGATCCAAACACCGCCTATGCACTGTTCGGACGGCATCTGCGGGTATCGGCGTCCAAGGCGGAATGCTTTTATCAGTGCCGGTTCCAATACTTCTGCCGCTATGGCATGAAGGCACTGCCACGAAGACGTGCGGCGCTTGATTCGCTGGAATATGGCAGTGTGGTGCATTATGTGCTGGAACAGCTTCTTCGGCATCATGACGCCGCGTCATTGGCGGCGCTTGCGCAGAGCGGACAGCTTACCGACCGAATCAGTCCCTATCTTGAAACCTATCTGGATGAAGTGATGGGCGGTTCCGAGAAGAAATCGGCGCGGTTCCTGTATTTGTTTCACCGGCTGGCGGAAACACTGACGACGCTGGCGATTCAGTTGGGAGAGGAATTTGCCAAAAGCCTGTTTGTTCCGCAGGCGTTTGAATTGCCCATCGGGGGCGAGGAGGTTAAACCTCTGCGACTGACGCTGGCGGACGGTACGACGCTGACCGTGGACGGAAAAATTGACCGCGTGGATCTCTTTACCAAGGACGGTGTGCGGTATGTGCGGGTGGTGGATTACAAAACCGGCAGCAAGGAATTCGTTCTCAGTGACATTCTGGCGGGTTTGAATATGCAGATGCTGATTTATCTGGATATACTGTGCGATCCATCGCTCAGCGGCGAAGAATACGCGGCGGCGGGAGTGGTATATTCGCCCGCGTCGCTCCGCAAGGCGGCAGGCGTGAGAGGAGAAACCACTTTTGAAGGCGCGCGTCAGGAAATGCTCCGGAAGAACGGACTGATCGTGGATAATGACGATGTGATTGACGCGATGGAAGTCGGTATGAAGCGCAAAATCGGCAAAAAAGAGAATATCAGTGTTACGGGAACAACCACCTTCCATTCTTCGGCGACCTATCTGGCGGATGCGACGCAGTTTGACCGGATACGCGATTATATCCGTTCACTGTTGCGGGAAATGGGGCAGGCGCTGCATCAGGGCGATATTGAAGCGCTTCCCGCGAAGGGAACCTACGATGCCTGCGCCTACTGTGATTACCGTGTGCTTTGTTCGCAGGAGTGTAAAAACGGCGGGCGGGAGATTCGCAAGCGTGGCATGAGTGAAGTGATGGAAGCGCTGGCGGATGAAGAAGCGGTACGCAATTAGCCGCGAAGGGGCGGGGATTCCAAAGGGACGAGTCCCTTTGGCAGGAACCCAAGCTGTCGCTGGCGACAGCTAAGGCAGACGCCACCGGCAGGGAGTGGGACAGCGTCCCACAAGGCAGGCGTCAGCCTGCCGGGCGAGACGAGCCACGACCCGCGACGGGGTCGGGCGAATCCCGAAAGGGAACCCTATCCGGATATACCAACCCCGTATTTAATGAATAATGAATAATGAATAGTGACACAGAGGAGGGAGCATCATGGGAGTTCGCAGCTGGACACCCGAACAGCAAAGTGCCATTGACGCGCACGGGGGAACGCTGCTGGTGTCGGCAGCAGCGGGATCGGGCAAGACGGCGGTGCTGGTGCAGCGGGTGATTGAAAAACTGACAACGGACGATCCGGCGGTACATTGTGACGCCGACCGGCTGCTGATTGTCACTTTCACCCGTGCGGCAGCCGCTGAAATGAAGGAGCGTATTGCCGCCGCGCTGCAGGCACTGCTGGCCGAAAACCCGTGGGATACGCGGCTGCGGCGGCAGATGCTGCTGCTGAAAAAGGCACAGATCAGCACCATTCATTCCTTTTGCAGCCAGCTCATACGGGATCATTTTTACCGTCTGGGCATCTCGCCGGATTTTCGCATTGCCGATACCGCAGAACTGAAAGTGCTGCAGGAGGAATGCGTGAACGAAGTGTTGGAGAAGCGCTACGCACAAGGGGACGACGGGTTTTTTGAACTGGTCGAACAGCTTATCGGGGACAAGAACGACAGTGAACTGTCGGAACTGTTGAAAGCGCTGTCGGATGATGTGAGTGCGTTTCCGTTCCCGGAGGATTTTCTCACATGGCTGGAGAATGTCTATGATGCCGATCGACCTGAACGCACGCTCTGGGCGCAGGCGGTGTTTGAAGATGTGGGACGTGCGCTTGACTATGCGCAGTCCTGCAACCGGCTGGCGAGGGAGATTGCCGCCTGCGATGAAAAACTGAGTGAAAAGTACCTGCCGGCTTTCGAGCAGGATGCGGTCACGCTGAAAGCCATTTCGTCTGCCATTCAGTCGGGTGACTGGGAGGTGCTTTACCGCGCCGTGTCGGCAGCCGATGTCGCGCCGCTGGGGCGGGTGGCAAAACTCCCGCCCGAAGCGGCGCTTGCCAAGGCAGCTCGCGCGGAGGTCAAGGACGTGATGGAGGATATCCGGGCAAGCGTGACAGCCGACGCAGCCCTCTTTTCCCGTGAGATAGCCTTCACCGGGCGCATGGTGCGTCAGCTTACAGGATTGCTGCGGGATTACGCGATCACTATAGCGTCGCTCAAGGAACGTCGCCGCGTGCTGGATTTCGGAGATCTGGAGCATCTGGCGGTGCGTTTGCTGCTGGAACGGAAGCCGGATGTTCCGGCGGACGGCATGGGGAGAACGGACTGGCGGTTTGCCGGCGGGCTTTACCGCAAGACCGACGTGGCACTGGCGGTGACGCAGCAATACGATGAAATCATGCTGGATGAATATCAGGATACCAACGCCGTTCAAAGCCTGATTTTTGCGGCTATTGCACGAAATCCTGAGGGCTCCGACCCTCGAGAACTGACCGATGGCACCGATTTGTTTATGGTGGGTGACATGAAACAAAGTATCTATCGGTTCCGCAAGGCTGTTCCCACGCTGTTTCTCGAAAAATTCAAACGTTACACTCCCTATAAGGCAGATCATCCGCAGTATCCCGCCCTGATCATGTTGGGTGCCAATTTCCGCAGCCGCCGGGAAGTGACTGACTGCGTGAACTATTTTTTCCGTGGGCTGATGTCGGAAGAAATGGGAGGCGTTGCTTATGATGATTCGCAGGCGCTGGCAGCGCGAGCGATTTATCCCGATGCACCCAACCGCACGGCGGAACTGCATTTTGTCATCCGTCCCGAAGGCTGCGAACAGAGCAGTGCGGCATATGAGGCAGACTATCTCGCCAGACTGATCGGACAAATGGTGGGAGAGGGTTTTGCTGTAACCGACAAGGCGACGGGAGAGCTTCGCCCCGCTCGGTACAGTGATTTCTGCATTCTGCGGCGCAGCATGAGCGGTGCCGGCAGTGACTATGTGAACGCGCTGGAAGCACAAGGAATTCCGGCGTGGGCTTCCACCGACGGGGGACTGCTCGATACGGACGAAGCCAATGTCCTTCTCTCCTTTCTGCGTGTGCTGAATAATCCGCTGCTGGACATTCCGCTTTTGTGCGTGATGCTGTCGCCCATTTATGGATTTACGCCCGACGAGATGGCTGTTATACGCGTGGGGGAGAAAGGCGCGCCGCTTTACGGCGCTGTTATGACAGCGGCGAAGGCGGGGGATGTCAAATGCGCTGCGTTTTTGGAGAGCATGGAAAAATTCCGTCTGATGGCAGCGACCATGGCTACCCACCGCCTGATGGAAGAAATAGCCTATGATACAGGTTATCTGGCAGCCATTCAGTCGCAGCCAAACGGCGCCATGCGGTTGGCGAGTTTGCGGCTGCTGTGGGAATTTGCGGCGAGCTGCGAGCAGACTATTCAGAGAGCGCTGGAGTTGCTCGGCAAAAGCAGATCGGGTACATTCGGTGCGGGGGCCTTTATTGCGACGGTGGATCGTATGCTGGCGCAGGGCGAGGATTTGCCGGGGGCCTCCTCTGTGACTGAAAACGCCGATGTGGTGCGTGTGATAACGATCCATAAATCCAAGGGACTGGAATTCCCGATTTGCATCGTCGCGGGACTGGGGTCCGCGTTTCAGAAAGATACCGATGTAAGTGGTGTGATGTTGCACAGTGATCTGGGATTAGGCATGAAGATGAAGGAAGATGGTGTATATTATGACACGCAGTTGCGGCGTGCCATGATTGACCGAGCCGCGCTGGAAAGTCTTAGCGAGGAAATGCGGGTACTATATGTGGCACTCACACGGGCGCGGGAAAAGCTCATTATGGTGGCGACGCCGCGATCGTTTAAGAAGTGTCTGGAGAGTGGGGCATTGGCAGCTTCGCGGGAGGGAGATATTCACCCGTATGCACTGGTGCGAAGCGGGAGTTTTGCGGCGTGGCTCATGACAGCGGCGCTGCGTCACCCCGACGGCGGAGAACTGCGGGACCGGTTGGATATGTCGATTCCCATCATGGAAGATGGATCACGACTCAGAATTGTGATTCAAGATGTTAATTCAGAGGATGATGAGTTGGCAAATGAGGAGCTTGAGGTCTTATCTGAAGAAAAACCTGAACCGTCCCCGGCAGAAGAAACGTCGGTGCAAGACGCAGACAGAGATTTGACAGCCGCCATTGAAGAACGGCTCAATTACCAGTATCCCTATGAATCGCTGGAAGAGATTCCGGGCAAAGTGACCGCGTCGGAACTTACCAAGCGGGAACATTCGGGAACGTCGATCGATCTGCTGCGCCCGTCCTTTCTGATGACGGGCGGTCTGACCCCTACCGAACGGGGACGTGCGCTGCACAAATACATGGAATTTGCCAATTTTCAGGCGGCAGCCGAGGCGCCGGAAGTGGAATTGCAGCGGTTGACGGAACGGGGTTTTCTGACGCAAACCGAGGCGGCAGCGGTTGATCTTGAACGGGTGCGCACCTTTTTTAGTCAGATGAGTCCCATGCTGACAGAGGCGCGGAAGATTCTTCGGGAACGGGAATTTTCGGTGCTGCTGGATCCCGCGCATTTGTCTTATGTCACGGATATCGATGTGGGGGACGAACCCGTGGTGTTGGAGGGAGAATGTGATTGCGTGCTGCAATATGATGACGGCACGGTAATTATCGATTACAAGACCGACCGGATCCGTGATCCGGATACACTGGCGGCGCATTATGCTACACAGCTGCGGCTGTATCGATATGCGATGGAGCAGATATTTGGTGTGCCGGTCAAAGGATTGTATCTGTATTCCTTTTATACAGACCGTTTGATTGAAATAGAGTGATACGGCAAGGAGCTATATGAACCATGTATGAAAATTTTGATGAGTTGAAGGCAGCGTGTATGAACTGCCGACGGTGCGGTCTTTGTGAAACACGGCACCATGTGGTGTTTGGAGTAGGAAATCCCCATGCCAAGGTCC
>CAMJHU010000023.1 GCA_946405565.1 uncultured Clostridia bacterium | reverse complement strand
TGCCGCCGATAGAAATCCTCCGCCGCGTCTCCCCGCATACTCAGCATATATACGGCGGTAATGCCCTGCTGGGCGAGAAATGCCGTCAGTTCATCGAGCAATTGATCGCCGATGCCCTGTCCTTTTTTGTCATTGGCGGTGCAAAGCTCGAGAATCTGGAAATGAATGCCGTCATAGGACTGTTCTCCGTGTCCCATAATCATACCCACAGGTCGGCTTCCGTCGTATTCCGCGATGCCGAAAAACTTCGGACGCCGCATAATATCCCGCAGCCGGGTTCTCGCCTGATCACGGGTCCATGTGTCGTTCCACGGCGGCGCGTTGAATACTTCCATAAACAGATCGGTCAGTTCGTCGAGCATTTCGCCCGTAATCTGCTTCATCATGGGTGATTTTCTCCCCCTTCCTACTGTCCGGAAATCGCGTCTTCCATCTGCTTCGCCAGCACCTCAATCTCCGCCTTGCGCAGCTTCAGACTGGCGGTGTTGCAGATCAGCCGTGCGGAAATGGGGCAAACGTACTCTTTGACTTCCAGACCGTTTTCTTTGAGCGTCGTGCCGGTCTCCACGATATCCACAATCGCGTCGGACAGTCCCAGCAGCGGCGCCAGTTCCACCGAGCCTTCGATTTTAATCACCCGCACGTCCATGCCCTTGGATTCAAAATACCGGCGGGTCACATTGGGATATTTGGTGGCAATGGTCTTGGTGCCGAAGCCCGCGAGCGGGTCAACGCCTTTTTTGCCTGCCACGGCAAACCGGCACCGTCCGAACCCCAAATCCAGAATCTCATAAAAACTCGTGCCGTTTTCGAGAATGGTATCCTTACCCACCACGCCGAGGTCACACACGCCGTTCTCCACATAGGTGATTACATCGGGCGCTTTGGCAAGCACTACCTCTATTTTGTCGCCGACCGGCAGAATCAGCTTGCGCCCCTTGTCACGGACCGCCGAACAGTCGTAGCCGATGGTTTCAAACAGACCCACGGTATCCTTTTCCAGTCTGCCCTTGGTCAATGCAATTCTCAAAGGTTTCATCTGCTTCCGTTTCCCCCTTTCACAGCGTGATGATCTCAATGGATTCGCCCACCAGATCAATCCGTCCGATGCCCTTGACCCTGGCATACACCATCGCTTCCTCCGCCGTGTCAAAAACGGAGAATTCGTAATTCTGCTTTTCCTCCGCCAGACCCGCCGCGTATTCCAGCGCCTTGATTTCAAATCCCTCCGCGGAATGCACGAGGATTTCGGGAATCTTCGCCACTACGTCCTTGCCGTCGGTACACGCCTTGGTGAGTTCGTCCAGATACACCGCAAAGCCGCAGGCAGGCGTCGGGAAACCGAATTTTGCCAGCAGGTCGTCATACCGTCCGCCCGACAGAATCTTGTTGCCCGAACCGTGGGCATAGGCGGCAAACAGAATGCCGGTGTAATAATCCTTGCGATGCACCATGCCAAAGTCAAAGATCAGCTTGTCACCCAATCCCAGTGCGGAAAGGGTGCGATAGATATCGCCCAGTTCGTCCAGATAATCCGACACGCCGCAGCCTTCAAACAGCGTATATGCCTGTTCCAGCACCTCAGCGCCGCCGAACATGCGCGGCAGCTGCCGCATGGCCTCCGCCGTCGGGCTGTCGGGAAGCTGTTCCAGTTTTTCCGCCAGTGCGCCGTAATTTTTGGATTCGATGTCGTCGCGGATTTCCTCACGGGTTTCATCGTCAACCTTCAGACCTGCTGCCAGCGCCTTAAAAATACCCGCGTGACCGATTTCAAAACGGAAATCGGAAAGATGCGCACGAAGGGCGTTGATTGCCATGACGATGACTTCGAGATTCGCCTTGCGTCCGCCCGCGCCAATCAGCTCGATACCGGTCTGGGCATTCTGATCGCTCTCGCCGCGCAGACTCTGACCGATGGCAAAACTGTGCTGCGAATAGTAGACCCGGATGGGAAGCTGTGCGTGACTGAGCTTGGTAGCAGTCATACGCGCAATGGGCAGCGTATTGTCAGGACGCAGCACCATCAGCCGCCCTTTATTATCGGTGAGCTTATACATGCTGTCCATGGAAATTGCCTCATCGCCGAGATTGAAGACGTCGTAAAATTCAAAGAACGGCGTGCGCACTTCATTATAGCCGCCGCGTGCAAACATACGGCAGATTCTCGATTCAATGGCGCGGCGCTCCACACATTCCGAGAAGAGCAGATCCCCTGTTCCCTCGGGGGTAATTTTATAATTCTTTCTCAAGATATCACTCCGATGTGAATAAAATAGTAAGCCGGGATAGCGGCGTTGCTTTAGTGTGGTAATATGATAATCTATTATCACGGGAAAGTCAAGCGAATGTCACGCATCTTTCGGATTTTTTTAAGAATATCCCTTTCGCGGCCGTTAAAAATCAAACAGGCTCACCTGATTGCTCTCCGCCATACCTGCCAGTACGCCCGCGCCTTCCAGAATTTCCATCACGCTCTTGGACACGCCCGACCGCATCTGCACGTCGCTCTTGGACATAAAGGTATAGCCTCCCGCACGGGATTCTACCAGACTGATCGCCGCCGCTTCGCCCAGACCTTTCAGCGTCGTAAAGGGCAGACGAATCTGCTTGCCTTCCATCACGAATTTCTTCGCGTCGCTCCGGTAGAGATCGACCGGCAGGAAGACCACGCCGCGTTCCCGCGCTTCGTTGAGAATCTGCAGCGTCGCGAGCTTGCCCGCTTCCTTGACAGACGCGCCGCGTCCCTTCGCGTCGAGTTCCCGGATGACGGCTTTCATCTCGCCCATATCCCCCACTGCCAGCGACGCGTCAAATTCGTCCGCGCGCACCGTGAAATAGGCGGCATAATATTCCTCCGGGCGGTGTACTTTATACCAGCCCAGCCGCAGCGTCGCGATCATATAGGCTGCCGCGTGTGCTTTGGGGAACATATACTTGATCTTAAAGCAGGAATCAATATACCATTGCGGCACATTGTTGTCGCGCATGGTCTGTACATGTTCGTCGGTCAGCAGCTTCTTGGCATTGCCCTTCCGCACAATTTCCATAATCTTGAAAGACATCTGATTGGGTACGCCCTTAGCAATCAGGTAGGTCATGATGCTGTCTCGTGTACCGATGACCTCTGAAATCGTACAGGTTTTGTTGGCGATGAGGTCCTGTGCGTTGCCGAGATACACGTCGGTGCCGTGGGACAGACCTGCGACTTGCAGCAGGTCCGAAAAGGTCTTGGGCTGGGTATCAATGAGCATCTGCCGCACAAAATTGGTGCCGACTTCGGGCAGCGAGAAGGTGCCGGTCTGACTGAAACACTGTTCCGGCGTAATGCCCAGCGCTTCGGTGGAGGTGAAAAGGCTCATCACCTGCGGATCGCTCATGGTAATCTCCGAAATCGGCACATGGGTATAATCTTCGAGATATTTATAAATCGTCGGCACATCGTGTCCCAGCTCATCAAGTTTCAGAATCGTATCATGAATGGAATGGAAGTCGAAATGGGTGGTAATTGTATCGGAATCCTTTTTGTCCGCAGGGTGCTGCACCGGACAGAAATCCTCGATTTCCATATCACGCGGCACAACTACCATACCACCGGGGTGCTGACCTGTGGTGGATTTCACGCCCATACAGCCCTGCTTGAGCCGTTCGATTTCCGCAAGCGGCAGATGCAGCCCCATTTTTTCCTCATAGCCCTTGACATAGCCGTAGGCTGTCTTTTCGGCAACGGTGGAAATCGTACCGGCTTTGAAAACGTTGTCCTTGCCGAAGAGTTCTTCGGTGTATTTGTGTACCTTAGACTGCACCTCGCCCGAGAAGTTCAGATCGATATCCGGCTGCTTGTCGCCGTTGAAACCCAAGAAGGTTTCAAACGGAATCTCGTGACCGTCGCGGTTGAGTTCCGCGCCGCACTGCGGACATTTTTTTGCCGGCAGATCAAAGCCGGAGCCGTATTCCAGACTTTTTTCAAAGAACTGGCTCCACTTGCACTGGGGACAGACATAATGGGGCGCCAGCGGATTGACCTCCGAAATGCCCGACATGGTTGCCACAAAGGACGAACCCACCGAGCCTCGCGAACCAACCAGATAGCCGTTTTCCTCCGAATAGGCAATGAGCTTCTGGGCAGTCATGTACATCACGGCAAAGCCGTTGCCGATGATGGAATTGAGTTCCTTATCGAGACGCGCCTGCACATACTCCGGCAGCGGGTCGCCGTATATCTCATGCGCCCGGGCGGTGGAGATATCGCGGAGCTGCTGTTCCGCGCCATCGATGGAAGGCGGGAACACACCGTCGGGAATGGGCTGGATTTCCTCGGTCATGTCAGCAATTCTGTTGGTGTTGGTCACTACAATCTCATACGCCTTTTCCCGCGGCAGATAGTCAAATTCCGCCAGCATTTCCTCCGTGGTGCGGAAATAGAGAGGCGGCTGCTTGTCGGCATCGTCAAAGCCCTGCTGCACCATCAGCACCTTGCGGAACTCCGCGTCCTCCGGCTCCATGAAATGCACGTCGCAGGTTGCCACAACCGGAATGCCGAGCTTCTCGCCCAGCGCAATGATGCGCTTGTTGATGTCGATCAGCCCCTGCCGATCCTTGACCGTGCCGTTGCGCAGCATGAATTCGTTGTTGCCCAGCGGCTGGATTTCCAGATAATCGTAAAACCGGGCGATTTTTTCGATATCCTGTTCGCTGGCGCCGCGCAGTATCGCCTGATACAGTTCGCCCTGTTCGCAGGCGCTTCCCAGAATCAGTCCTTCCCGCCGCTTGATAAGATCGCTGCGCGTGATACGCGGCTTGCGGTGGAAGTGCTTTAAATTCGAGGCGGAAATCAGCTTGTAAAGGTTTTTCAGACCGACAAGATTTTTGGCGATGATAATCTGATGATAAGGACGCAGCTTGGTGGTATCGGTAGATTTGGCGTTGGTATTGATATCCGCCACGCTGCTCACCTGATATTCCTTACCGAGCAGCGCAAATTCCTTCTGCACAATCTGCGCCAGCGCCAGCGCGTCATCACAGGCGCGGTGGTGTTCAAAGGGCGGAATTTCCAGATACTCGCCCACTGTGTCGAGCTTGTGGTTTTTCAGCGCGGGATGCAGCGCTCTCGCGAGCGGCACGGTGTCGATATACACCGGGTCAAACGGAATGCCGCACCGCTGACACGCCGCCCGCATAAAGCCGATATCAAAATTGGCGTTGTGGGCGATAAAGATCGGATGCTCTCCCGCGAATTCCAGAAATGCCCGCACGGCTTGATCCTCATCGGGCGCGTCTTTCACCATATCGTCTGTGATGCCGGTCAGCTCCACGATTTTGGGAGGAATGGGCATATGGGGATTGACAAAGGTATTGAATTTATCCGCGATTTCTCCGCCGCGATACCGCACTGCTCCGATCTCGGTGATGCGTTCCGATACCGCGCTCAGACCGGTGGTTTCGAGGTCAAAGACGATGAATTCTCCGTCAAGCGGACGGTGATCCTCTCCCTTGACAATATCCACCATGTCGTCGATATAATAGGCTTCGATGCCGTAGAGAATCTTGATGGGCTTGCCGCTCTTCTTGCAAGCACGGGCGGCGTTCATCGCGTCCGGAAACGCCTGCGCCACGCCGTGATCGGTAATCGCAATCGCGGGCATTCCCCAGTCAGCCGCACGCTGTACCAGCTTTTTGGTGGGCGTCATGGCGTCCATCGCGGACATATTGGTATGCAGGTGAAGCTCCACGCGCTTGACTTCCGCCGTATCGGTACGCTTGGTTTCCTGTATCAGCGCAATGCACTGGGGACGAACCGCGTATTCATGATCAAAGTCGTCGAGCTTATAGTCTCCCTGCACCGCCACGCATTTTCCGTCACCGAGTGAATCCAGAAAGCCCGCTTCGTCCTTTTTGACAATCATCTTGACCGTGACGGAAGACGTGCGGTCGGTCACGGCAAAGGATACAATCCATTTGTCGCCCGCCTTGGTATCCTTCTTATTATAAGAAAAGACTGTACCGTACACCGTGACCTTTTTGTAATTGGCGTTAAGGTCTACCATCCGGACGGCAGGCACGTTTTTGGGGGTACCGTAGATGATTTCCGGGTCGTGATAGGCTTCGGGAATCCCTTCAAACGTCAGAGATGCGGGACCTTCCTGCACCTTCACTTTTTTGGCACGCACCTCACCGGTAAATTCCGGACGGGGAGGCGGCGCGGCGGCAGCGGTTTCCCACGGCGGCGGCAAACCCGGCGCTGCCGAAGGTGCTGCCGGAGGCGGTGTGGGTTCAGGCGGCGGCAATTCCACGCGCTTAGGGGCATTTCCGTCCACCGTGAGCCGTATCTCCACATTCCGCCCGAATTCCTCCCGCACCAGCTTCACGAATTCGTCGCTGAAATGCTTCTCTTCCAGCAGCGCCAGCGCGTTGTGGGCGAGCTGACAGGACACCACCCCATTGGCGTTGTCAAATGTCCATTTGCAACCCGCAAAGGAACCGTTGACTGTGGAAATCTGCCGTTTCAGTTCCAGCACCATGTCGTCCAGCACGCCGCGGGTAAAGCACTTTTCGGGAAAACGCGGCTTGATGCGCACCGAGGAAAAGCCGTAACGTTCCCGCAGAGCGTGTTCGGCTTTAAAGAGAAGTTCCCGCTCAATGTATTCGCGGTAAGCGGCAAATACCGTCATCACGCGGCATTTTTCCGCAAAGCGGATACGGGTGATCTCTCCGTCTCCCACCTGCTTTACGTCATACTGGTCTGCCGCTTCCGCAAAAATATCTGTGATTCTGCTTGTCATTCCGCGTTATGTTCTCCTTCTCATGTTCCAAAAATCATCAATAAATATAGACACTGTAAAAATGCCGTTCCTCATCCACATAGTGCTTGAATTCCTCCATGGACATGATCTTTTCATGGTCTTTAAAACATCTCGCGTCGATGAGCGTAAAGGAAGAGAGTGGAATATGTGCCATACAGCCGTCGTTTTTCATGATAAAAAGCTGGCGATGACTCTTTTCGTCCCACTCATCATCTTTTTTATAGATGATAAAATTCCCGCGGTTGGCTTTGAGCAGCGCATCATCCTCTATCACATGCCAGCGGTCGGCATAATAGTAGGCGAGGGTATAATGATTTTCATCACTCGCGGGAATGGCGTTGAGCGGGTGACTGTACCCTGCCCCGACATTCTTCTGCTGGTCATAGTCAAACATCGGCAGCAGTCCGAAGGTGACGCCGAAGTAGGTATAATACAATACGGGAATCGCCACCAGCAATCCGACGATGGGCAAAATAATCTTTGCCGCCGTCCCCAGACGCTGCCGGCGTTTGGCTTTTTTGATTTTCTCCTTGGTAGAGAGATGCTTCTTTGCCATCATTCAACACGCTCCTTGCCGTAATCAATAGAATGTTTCACATCGTTCAGGATTTCCGCAAGCTCTTCAGAATATCGATGGCAACATTGGCTGCCGCGTCCACCGACTGATTGGCTGCCTTTTGGAGCTTGCGCTTGCTCCTGCGGGATATCTTGATTTTTCTCACAGCGTCCACAAGGAACGCGGACGCGATCTGCCACAGATTCATACGCTGTCACCCACCGTCTGTGATTTGGAATGGAATTATTTGGGCGCGGGCAGCCGCAGCACCTTCCCGGCAGCTCTGCCGAGCGCCTTGGCTGTGGCGGTTCCCGCCGCCTCGATGCCCTTTTCGATGCCCTTCTCAATACCTCTGGCGGCAGCCGAACCCGCAAGCGCTCCCGCGGAGCGCCAGAGTTTGCGCCCGGTCTTCCGGCATTCCCGCCGCAGCCGCCATTTCGTCCGCCGCGACAATTTGATTTTCATAGCAGCCAACACCTCCGAAAACGGTATCGGTATGTTTTCTCAGAGCTTTTCAATTTCCTTGAGCAGTTCGGGCAGCAGATCTTCCTCCGACACCTTGCGCAGCACTTCGCCCTTCCTGAAGATCAGACCGCAGCCCACGCCGCCTGCCACGCCGATATCGGCTTCTCTGGCTTCCCCGGGACCGTTGACCACGCAGCCCATGACCGCTACCTTGATGTCTTTATCCACATCTTTCAGGGCTTCCTGCACGTCCTCCGCCAGCTTGATGAGATCAATGCGCGTGCGTCCGCAGGTGGGACAGGACACAAACTGGATGCCGCCCTTTCGGATTTCCAGCGAGCGCAGAATATCCTTCGCCGCGTAAACCTCCCGCACCGGATCCGCCGTCAGCGAAACACGCACCGTATCGCCGATTCCGTCCATGAGCAGTGCGCCCAGACCCGCCGAGGACTTGATCAGTCCCAGCCGTTCGGTGCCCGCTTCGGTCACACCGAGATGCAGCGGATAATCGCACTTCTCGGACGCCAGCCGGTAGGCTTCCACCATCGTCTGCACGTCGGAGGATTTCATGGAAATGACGGTATCGTAAAAATCGAATTTTTCCAGCAGCGATACATGATAGAGCGCACTCTCCACCAACGCTTCGGCTGTGGGCGCACCGTATTTTGCCAGAATGGATTTCTCCACCGAACCGGAATTGACCCCCACGCGAATGGGAATCTTCCGTGCGCGACAGGCTTCCACCACCGCTTTCACACGGTCTTCGCCGCCGATATTGCCGGGATTGATGCGGATTTTATCCACCCCTGCCGCCGCCGATTCCAGCGCCAGCTTGTAGTCAAAGTGAATGTCCGCCACAATCGGAACCGATACGGCTTCCTTGAGTGCCGCGATGAGTCTTACCGCTGGCATATCCGGCACTGCCGCCCGGATAATCTCACAGCCCGCGGCTTCCAGTGCCTTTGCCTGTGCCACACTGCCTTCGATGTCGGTGGAGGGCTTGTTGAGCATGGACTGAATGGTAATCGGCGCGTCCCCGCCGATAAACAGGTTGCCCACCTGCACCTTGCGCGTCTTTTTTCTTTCCATAGAGTAATACCGTCCTTTCTCGATGAATCAAAATTGGTTTCGTTGGATATGTGGAGCATCATCTGTTATTGATATCTATTATAAAAGATTGGAAGAGGGTTGTCAATGCGTTTTTGTGGGGAGGCGGGGAAAGACTGTCATTCCGTAAATGCGACGAAACGATCATATCGAAACCCGCATTCTGACGATATCCTCATACCTTATCAGTGAAATATTGCCGAGAGCGGCTGCTTTTTCTATACAGCCCTTTGTAAAACCCGATTTGGCAAACAGAAAGAAATGCGGGTTTGTATAAGAAAACAGCGTACCGCGTTCAACGAGCGTTTCCAACACGCCGTTATCAATGGGGGTATTCGTCCATTTGCATTCGGCAAATAAAGCCGTACTTTTATCCTGCTCCCCCATGATGTCAATCTCCGCTTGGCATTTACGAACCGGATCATTTCCCCACCAGCGTCCAAGCGATATGAATTCCACGGGGGACTTTCCGCATAAAAGCAGTTCCCATAGATATTGACGACAGATATCTTCAAATATTTTTCCCATATAGTCGGAAAACTGCGGTTCGATTCTGCGATAAACCATATCCGCTCCGCCTCTGGCAATCATCGAGGCATTTTCGGGAATAAAGCGATACCAAAAACGAAACATATTATCTTCAATATAATAGAGTGTTCTTTTGGATTGTTTTTCACCGTAGGGAGATTCTTTCTGAACGATGCCGAGTGAAACCAGATTCTTGAGATAGGAAGCGCAGACATTCGTATTTTCGCCGACCTTGGCGGAAATTTCCGACATCCTGGAAGCCCCCGCCGCAATCGCGGAGATGATGCTGGTATATACTGCCGGTTCCCTTACTTCCTGTTTCAGCAGATTGATCGGTTCCTCATAGAGAAATGACATGGGATTGAAAAAGGTGTTTTTTATGTTTTCCTCCATGCTGCGTGAATCATCGAATTGCAGGATATACTGCGGTGTTCCGCCCAATATACCGTATGCAAGTGCTTTCTCGCTGTCTGAGAAATTCTGAAAACAGCGGCAGGTTTCAAAAAAGCTGAACGGAAGCAGTTTCATCTGTGCCGTTCTCCTTCCGTAAAGCGGGGCTTTATAGGAAAGTACATGATCTTCCATATATGACATGGACGATCCGCACAGAATCAGCATCAGTCTGGAGCTGTCTTTATACCGGTCTATCAGCATTTGCAGTGTGGAGGCAAAACTTTTGGAAGCTCTGGCGACATACGGGTATTCGTCAATCGCCAATATGATTCGTTTTTTCTCTGAAATTCGGAAAATCGTCTCCAATGCGGACTGAAAATTCGGGAACGCCAATGGCATTTCCGAATGATCTCCGTTTGTGTAATCCAGAATACTTCTGCTGAGATTTTCCAGATTCTGTCCTTCGTTGCTCTCAATACCGATATAATAGATAGAGGGTTTATCATCTATAAAATGATTGATCAGCGCAGTCTTTCCTACCCGGCGGCGGCCGTACAAAACCACAAATTCAAATCTGTCCGAATCATATAATTTTTGAAGCATATTCAATTCACGTTCTCTGCCGATAAACATCTTTCACATCTTCTCTCTGACTATGGTCATTTTGTAAACAGTATAGCACCAGAATTAAAAAAGTCAAGTACGATTTGGCAAATCATACTTGACTTTTTTCAGTAAATGACGAATCCGAAAAAACAACCCCAAACGGAAAACATGGCATAAAGCGTTGTTTATCCGTTTGGGGTGTATTTACAGGATTAAGATATCCAAGCAACCTCTTAGAACTTGCCAGCCTTGGCAGCTTCTTCGATGGAAACCGCGACGGAAACCGTCATACCGACCATCGGATTGTTGCCCGCGCCGATGAGACCCATCATTTCCACGTGCGCCGGAACAGAGGAGGAACCCGCGAACTGCGCGTCGGAGTGCATTCTGCCGAGGGTATCGGTCATGCCGTAGGAAGCGGGACCGGCAGCCATGTTGTCGGGATGGAGGGTACGACCGGTGCCGCCGCCGGATGCGACGGAGAAGTACTTCTTACCGGCTTCGATGCGCTCCTTCTTATAGGTGCCAGCCACAGGATGCTGGAATCTGGTGGGGTTGGTGGAGTTACCGGTGATGGAAACGTCCACGTTCTCCTTCCACATGATCGCCACGCCTTCCTGTACATCGTTGGCGCCGTAGCATCTGACCTTGGCTCTGGGGCTGTCGGAATCCTTGGAATAGCACTTGCTGTAAATTTCCTTCAGCTCGCCGGTGTGATAATCGTAGCGGGTCTCCACATAGGTGAAGCCGTTGATTCTCGAAATGATCTGTGCGGCGTCTTTGCCCAGACCGTTCAGAATGACGCGGAGGGGCTTCTGACGAACCTTGTTTGCCTTGTCGGCGATACCGATGGCGCCTTCGGCAGCCGCGAAGG
>CAMJHU010000022.1 GCA_946405565.1 uncultured Clostridia bacterium | reverse complement strand
GCAGACCGCCGTTTTCGCGAGGATTATCTTGTGTCGGACAGGAAACTGGCGCTGGGGCGGCGAACGGTACATAATGAGGATAAAATTCTCGCTCTTTCGCGGGACAATTCCTTCAGCCTTTATCTTTCGGTTCCCTTTTGTCCCTCACGGTGCAGCTACTGCTCCTTTGTCTCGCAGTCCGTTGAACACGCGGCGAAGCTGATTCCGCAGTATGTGGAACTGTTGGTAAAGGAGATTGAAGTGACGGCAGACATTGCCAAATCACTGGGTCTGCGGCTGGAATCGGTGTATATGGGCGGGGGTACACCGACAACCCTCTCAGCGGAACAATTGGAAACCGTACTGAATGCCGTCACACGGTATTTTGATGTATCGGGGTTGCATGAATTCACGGTGGAAGCGGGACGTCCCGATACCATCACTCCCGAAAAGCTGGCTGCCATCCGGCGCAGCGGCGTAGGGCGAGTGAGCATCAATCCTCAGACGCTGAATGACGCGATCCTGCGTGCCATTGGTCGACGTCATACGGCGGCGCAGGTTTATGAAGCCATGGAAATGGCAAGGATAGCGGGATTTGAAAATATCAATATGGATCTCATTGCGGGCTTGCAGGGGGATACGCCCGAATCCTTCCGCCGCACAGTAGACGGAGTAATGGCGCTGGCGCCGGAATCGGTGACTGTACACGTTCTCGCCATGAAACGTGCGGCAGGACTGGTAACCGGGCATCTGGCGGAATATAACGCCGAAGGTGCGCTGGCGGCGGAAATGTTGGATTACGGAGAGAAAACACTGACCGCGTGCGGTTATGAACCGTATTACCTTTATCGACAGTCAGGCATGGTGGGCAATCTGGAAAATGTCGGGTGGTCCCGTCCGGGCAGCGAGGGTGTCTACAATGTCTTCATTATGGACGAAACCCACACCATTCTGGCGGTGGGAGGCGGAGCGGTTACCAAGCTTAAGCAGCCGGGCGTAAATAATATTCAGCGTATCTTCAATTTCAAATATCCGTATGAATATATTTCGCGTTTTCAGGAAATGATCGACAGAAAGAAGGGTATCATCGCGTTTTATGATCAATTTTGTTGACTACTATATCCGATACACCGAGCGTTTGCGTCACATTAATAATGCTGTCCGGATTGCGCCTGAAGAGTTGATCCGTCAGATGGAAGTGCAATACCGCAAACGCATCAATGAGATTGCTGATTTCGTGATGTCCATCGGCAGCGGTCGCAAGCTCATCATGCTTGCCGGACCGTCCAGTTCAGGCAAGACCACCACGGCCAATATGATTGTGGAGCGGGTGAAAGAGGCGGGCGCGGGTGCGGTGCGGCTGTCATTGGATGATTTTTTCAAGGGTGAAAAACAGGCGCCGCTGCTGCCTGACGGAACCTATGATTATGAATCCGTGTATGCGCTGGACATTGAACTGATGCGTGAATGCCTGACCCAGCTGCTCGCGGAAGGGCATTGCCTGATGCCGCGCTTTGATTTCCCGTCCAAAAGCCCCGCGCCCGAACGCTATCTGCTTACCGTGGGCGATAATGACGTGATTATTGTGGAGGGCATTCATGCTCTGAATCCTGTGGTGACCGATTGCCTGCCGGAAGAAAATATGGTGAAAATTTATATCAGCGTCAAGCAAGGCATTAAGGAAGGAGAACAGGAAGTCATTTCCGCCAAGCAGATTCGTTTTCTGCGACGGCTGGTGCGGGATTATAAATTCCGCAACAGCGATCCCGAACGCACGTTTGAAATGTGGCCGCAGGTGGTGCGGGGAGAAAAGCTCTATATTCAGCCTTATAAGCGGCTGGTGAATGTGACAATTAATTCGCTGCATATTTATGAGGTCAATGCTATCGCGGATAAAGCCATTGTATTGCTGCAGTCCATAGGGGAGGAAAGTCCCTTTTATCAGGAAGCGCAGAGTTACATCAAAAATCTGGCTCAATTTGAAAATCTTGACGAACGGTTGATTCCGTCCGATTCACTGCTGCGGGAATTTATCGGTCAGGGTGCGCTGGAATGAAAGAACGCAAACCGGTTTTTCCTGTTTTGCCGTGCAGCCGGAGAAAGGAGATGAGCGTGTGATTGCGATTGTGAACAGTATGGGATATGTGGGAATTGACGCCTACCGTGTCAGGGTGGAGGCTGATCTTGACAACAATATGCCGAATTTTGATGTGGTGGGACTGCCCGATGCGTCGGTTAAGGAATCACGCGACCGAGTGCGTGCCGCCATGAAAAACGTCGGCTTTGAATATCCCGATGCCAGAATCACCGTGAATCTGGCACCTGCCAATATACGCAAGGAAGGCTCCCTCTATGATTTGCCGATTCTGATGGCGATCCTCTGCGCTGACGGTCAGATTGACGGTGTACCGGAAAACAGCGCCTTTATCGGAGAACTGTCGCTGACAGGGAACATCGTAGGCGTAAAAGGTGTGCTGACGATGGTGATTGCGGCACGGGATATGGGGATGAGTCCCATATTTATACCGAAGGAAAATGCAGCGGAAGCCTCAGTGGTGGACGGCGTCACAGTGTATGCCGTAGAGAAGCTGGAAGATATTATCGGACATCTTTCCGGGCGGCGTGAATTGGTGCCGATCAAAGCGGCGGATTTTCCCTCTGTCGACACGGAAGAAAAACAGCCGGATTTTGCCGATGTGCGGGGACAGCATCTTTCCGTACGTGCATTGGAAGTGGCAGCGGCAGGCGGTCATAATGTTTTGCTCATTGGTTCGCCCGGCTCGGGAAAAAGTATGCTGGCGAAGCGGCTGCCCTCTATTCTGCCGGATATGACCTTTGAAGAGGCCATTCAATCCACTAAGATTCATTCCATTGCGGGAATTCTGCCGCCGGGCGTGCAGTTGATTCGCCGCCGTCCATTCCGTTCACCCCATCACAATGCCTCTTCGGCGGCACTGGTCGGGGGCGGTCATGTGCCGGGACCAGGCGAGGTATCGATTGCCCATAACGGCGTACTGTTTCTGGATGAACTGCCCGAGTTCAACAAGTGCGCGCTGGATATGCTGCGGCAGCCGTTGGAAGATCATGTGGTCACGATTTCCCGTACCACAGGTCGGGTGACATATCCCTGTGACTTTCAGTTGATCGCGGCGATGAATCCCTGCCGCTGCGGTTATTTCGGGCATCCCACGCGTCCCTGCACCTGCCGGAAGGGTGCGGTGGCACGGTATCTGAGTAAGATATCCGGTCCGCTGCTCGACCGTATTGACATTCATGTGGAAGTGCCGCCGGTCAATTACAGCGATCTTGCCCGCACGACGCCGTCCGAAAGCTCGGCGGTTATCAAACAACGGGTGGATGCGGCGCGCAAACGGCAGCAGGAGCGATTTGCCGGAACCGGTATTTCCTGTAACGCCCGTATTACGCCGGAAGTATTTCATAAAACCTGCGTTCTGACCGACGATGCTTCGCAACTGCTCAAGCTGGCATTTGATCGTATGCATCTGTCGGGACGGGCGTATGACAGAATTGTGAAGGTGGCGCGAACGATTGCCGATCTGGATGGCAGTGATGTCATTTCATCACCACATATCAGCGAGGCGGTGCAGTACCGTTCGCTGGACAGAGAATATTGGAATCAATGAACCCTCCCATTGTTGTGACAGTTCCATTACGTCCGAAAAAAATAGTACATAGCGCAAAAGACGGACGTGAATCTGTGGAAATTCAGAAAAAAGATGAAGTATCGACATAAATCGCTCATTTGTGCCCCGATTGGCATAGTATATTATAGGGGAACATAAAAGAAATGCGATGTGCGTTTCTCCCTTTTCAAAAAAATCCGGGGAAAATATCGGTTCGGTGATTATACGCGGCGATTATGGCAAAAATATCAATGCGGGTGTCGGGAAACGGTGTATGACAACCCGGAAATCCAAAACAAAAGATTTTCCACAGAAAACAGAAAGGACGATTAAGCCATGAACGTAAAGAGAGGCGACATCTATTATGCGGATCTCAGTCCCGTAGTAGGTTCCGAACAGGGCGGCGTGAGACCCGTACTTATTGTACAGAATGATGTCGGCAATAAATTCAGCCCCACGGTGATTGCGGCGGCGATTACCAGTCAGACGGAAAAATCGCACTTGCCCACGCATATTTATGTGCAGTCGGTGGAGTGCGGACTCCACAAGGATTCCGTGGTGCTGCTCGAACAGATACGAACGCTGGATAAACGGCGGCTGAAGGAGTGCATGGGACGGCTTGACGGTCATACCATGGATCGGGTGGACAGAGCGATTTCCATTAGTTTCGGTCTGGGAGCGGACGCGTCGCGGGTCAGCCGTGTGCCGCAGACCAAAGGATCCCGTCAGGAGCGCACTGTCTCTTCCGAGCGACAGAATATCCGCTTAGAGAAATAACCGTCTTTGATTATGGATAAAAATGCTTGAAAAACACTCCCTGCCCGATTGTTACGGTCGGACAGGGAGGTACATATTTATATAGTGAAAATTCAAAACAGCTTGGCAATTTCGTCGGGATGAAGGTGAGGCTGGAGCGCGGCGTTGACTGTCATCGCGATAAACCGGGCGGCGCGGTCGGTGAGCAGATCAATCTCGCGCGGAGTGACGATCAGGTTTTCTCCGATGGTTTTGGGGCAATTTCCGCCGCAGAGATCATCCGATAGCGTGCGCAGATCGACTACGGTGGGAACGCCCAGCGATACGACCCGGGTGCCAAGAAAGCCGCTGTCAATGCAGGGACGGTTGTTGCCTACCCCTGCGCCGGGAGAAATACCGCTGTCGCTGATCTGTATGGTGCGTCCCAGTCGGGAAAGACTGCGGGCAGCCATCGCGTCGATGACAATCACGGCGGCAGGATGCAATCCTGCACACAGACATTGCAGATACTCTGCTGCTTCAATGCCGGTCTGACCCAGTACGCCCGGCGCAATGACCGTGGTGGGACGCAGCGGCGCCAGACCGCATTTTTCCGCCAGTTCTCCCGAAATGTGGCGGGTGGCGAGAATACGCGAAGCTGCCTTGGGACCCAGCGCGTCGGGGGTAATGGCGGTATTGCCCAGACCTGCCGCCAGAATGCCGCCGTGACGGGGGAGCATATCTCGCAAAATGTCCGAGGCGGCTTCGAAACAGCTTTCGGGTTCAAATGCCGCATCAGAGAACGGCAGCATTTCAAGGGTATAGTATTCTCCCTGCGGCTTGCCGAGGGCTTTGGAAGCGGCTTCGTCGGTGATAACGGTACGGGTAATGGTCACGCCGTCAACCGTGCGGGTTTCGGAGGAAATGCCGTCCTGCGTGCCGGCAGCTTCCGCCAGTTCAATGGTCAGATCGGTACGGGTATTCATCGTCTGTCACGTCTCTTTCGGAGGATGATTTTGATTTTACAACCGATAGTATGTACCATGGCGGGTAAATTTATACAGACAACGATAAGGAACAGTGAAGGATTGACATATGCTTTATAAAAACGGTTTGACAGTACTTTCGAATTTTTCATTGGAGGAAGCCGATGTAAGGGTTTCCAAAGGGCGTATTATGGATATTGTGCCGCGCGGTACGCTGCATGACCCGGAAGGAGAAATCGACCTGACGGGACGCATTCTGGCACCGGGTTTGATTGATATGCACATTCACGGCTGTGCGGGTGTGGATTTCAGCGCGGACAAAGATACGTCAGCTTGTCTCTCCCGTATGAGTGTCTATCTGGGGTCACGTGGCATTGCCGCCTTTGCGTCGGCGGTGATGACCATGCCGGGGGAGGAACTGCGCGGGCTGATGACGCGGTATCAGAAGGCAACGGTCAATCCGCTACCCGGAGCGGCAGCGGCGGGGATTTATCTGGAAGGTCCGTATCTGTCGGCGGAGCGCTGCGGCGCGCAGCCCGCGTCCTGTCTGCGCCTGCCGGATATCGCGGAATTCAATGAACTGCGCCGTCTGAGCGGCGACGCGATCCGCGTGGTATGTGTGGCGCCGGAACTGAGCGGAGCCGATGGGTTTATACGTCATGCCACGGAGGTGTGCCGGGTTTCGGCGGCACATACGGCTGGGGATTATGATACGCTTCGGACAGCGATTGCGGCGGGCGTGACCCATGCCACCCACCTTTACAACGGCATGAATCCCATCTCGCACCGTGCGCCTGGCGGTGTGGTGGCACTGATGGAAGACAAGCGCGTAATGTGTGAGCTGATCTGCGACGGACTGCACGTTCACCCCGCGATGGTGCGGCTGACCTATCGGCTGATCGGTGCGGACAGACTGTGTCTGGTGTCCGACGCGATGGCGGCAACGGGACTGGGAGACGGGGATTTCAAACTGGGCAGTCAGGACGTCACCGTGCGCGGCAATGAAGCACGTCTCTCGGACGGAACCATTGCCGGTTCCGTTACTGATCTGATGCAGGTCTTTGAAAACGCGGTTGCCTTCGGCATTCCGCCGCTCGACGCGCTGAAAGCCGTTACAATCAACCCTGCCCGGGCGCTGGGAATCGATGCGGTGCTGGGCTCGGTTGCGGTTGGCAAGTCCGCACGGCTGGTGGTGCTGGATCAGGATTTCCGTATGGTAAAGAGAGGATAACGATGAAGCAGAAGGAAGCATTCGGAACGACAAATACATACGCATATGATCTGGATATCGCGGTGATCGGCGGCGGAGCGTCGGGTTTGTCCGCAGCAGTGGCGGCGGGACGGGCGCTGTCCGATGGAGCCAAGCTGGCGGTATTTGACGCGCAGCCGCGCTGCGGAAGGAAGCTGCTTGCCACCGGCAACGGTCGGTGCAATCTCACCAACCGAACCGCCGGTCCGGTAGATTATCACACGGATGACCCCCGCGCTGTGAGCCGGGTGTTCAGCGGCGTGAATGTGGACGATACGCTGGCTTTCTTTGAATCGCTGGGGCTGGTCTGGCGTGAGGAAGAGGAAGGCCGCATTTATCCCGCCTGCGGACAGGCGTCCGCCGTGCTGGATCTGCTGCGGCTGGAATTGATGCGTCTGGGCGCGGCGGAGGTGTGCGGCTGCCGGGTGGAACGCATATCGCCGCAGGAAGACGGCTTTGTGCTGCGTTCGCCGCTGGGTACCATTCATACCAAACAGGTGATCGTGGCTTGCGGCGGTATGGCGGCGCCCCAACTGGGCGGTGTGAACTGGGGCTATGATCTGCTGCGACCGCTGGGACATACCGCGACCAAGCTCTGTCCGTCGTTGGCGCCTCTGCCGGTGGATTCTCCCCACCTCGGTTCGCTCAAGGGCATTCGCGCCCATGTCAAAGCGTCAGTGGGGGACGGACGGGGCGAGATCGCGTCGGATGAGGGAGAAGTGCAGTTCGGCGACAAAGCGCTTTCGGGCATTGTCATCTTTCAGCTTTCGTCGGCAGCGGCAGGAGTGACGCATGGGAAAGACCTGTGTGTGACACTGGATATGCTTCCGGAGCGAAATCACGACGGCATTGTGGCGCTGCTCACCAAACGGCGTGCCATTCTGTCGCACCTTACGCTGGAAAATTATCTCACAGGCGTATTCAACAAGCGGGTGGGAATGTGCCTGCTCAAACAGGCGGGACTGACGCCGCTTTCCCGTTCGGTGTCGGAACTGTCCGACGGCGATATCCGCCGTCTGGCATCTGTCATCAAAGGCTGGCGGTTCCCCGTAAGCGGCACGGCAGCGTGGAACAGTGCGCAGGTGACAAGCGGCGGTGTGCGGCTGTCGGAATTCGACGGAATGACCATGCAGTCCCGCCTTCAGCCGGGACTTTACGCCGCGGGCGAGTTGCTCAACGCGGACGGACGCTGCGGAGGATTTAACCTTCAATGGGCATGGAGCAGCGGTATTCTGGCGGGAAGAAGCGCCGCGGAAAGCCATGCACGATCCGGCAGGTAAAGGGAGGAGACGGAAATCATGCTTCAGATCACCGATCTCAAAATTCCGCTGGACGGCATGAATGAACCGTATCTGCGGATGGCAGCGGCGCAGCAGATGAAGATTGCGCCGGAGGAAATATCCGTTTTGCGGCTTGTCAAAAAATCCGTTGACGCGCGAAAGAAGGACGACGTACATTTTGTTTGCGCGATAGAATGCCGGCTCAAAAGTCCCAAGACCGAAAAGCTGGTTTTGTCTCGAAAAAACAGCCATATTTCCATAGCAATGCCGTATATATACGAGCAGCCCGCCGCGCCGAAATCTCCTTTGCGTCCCGTCGTGGTGGGAAGCGGACCGGCGGGACTGTTTGCGGCACTGCTGCTGGCGCGTGCGGGACAGGAGCCGATCATTCTGGAACGCGGTCGGGAATTGCAGGAACGGCGCGCGGCAGTCGAACGCTATTTCGCGGGCGGTCCGTTCGAGGCGGACGGCAATATTCAGTTCGGCGAAGGCGGAGCCGGTACCTTTTCGGACGGAAAACTCACCACCGGCACCAAAGATAAGCGAATCCGATTCGTGCTGGAGGAATTTGTCCGCGCGGGGGCGCATGAAAGCATTCTGTATGATGCCAAACCTCATATCGGCACGGATGTACTCATGACTGTGCTGACCAATCTCCGTGCGCAGATTACCGCGCTGGGAGGGGAATACCGGTTCTGCACGAAGCTGACGGACATCGCTGTTACAAATGGGAAGGTCAATTCTGTCGTGACCGTCTGCGATGGAAAAACGGAGGAATTCGCGGCGGACAGTGTGATACTCGCAACGGGGCATTCCGCGCGGGACACCTTTGCCCGGCTGTATGAGAAAGAAATTCCCATGATGCAAAAACCCTTCGCGGTGGGGGCAAGAATCGAGCATCCGCAGGAACTGATCAGCAAAGCGCAGTACGGCGATTTCTGGAATCACCCGGCGCTGGGAGCGGCGGACTATAAGCTGGCGGTGCATCTGCCGGACGGACGGGGTGTGTATACCTTCTGTATGTGTCCGGGCGGGTATGTGGTGGCGGCGGCGAGTGAGCCAAATACCGTTGTCACCAATGGCATGAGTTACTTTGCCCGTGACGGACGCAACGCCAACAGCGCTTTGCTGGTAGGCGTGAATCCTTCGGATTTCGGCAGCGATCACCCGCTGGCTGGCGTGGAATTCCAACGGAAGATCGAACGTGCGGCGTATGATGGCATCCGCAGTGCCAAGGCACCGGCGCAGTTGGTGGGGGACTTTCTCAATCATTTACCCTCCACGACGTTGGGAAGTGTTACGCCCACTTATCGACCTTCGGTCGCGTTGGGAGAAATCGGCTGCTGTCTCCCGGATTTCGTGACAAGCGCCATGCGGGAAGGAATCGTGCTGCTGGACAAAAAGCTGCACGGCTTCGCGCTGCCCGACGCGGTTCTGACCGCGCCCGAAACCCGCAGCAGTTCCCCCGTGCGTATTTTGCGCGGTGAGGATTTACAGTCGCCAGCCGCGAAGGGACTGTATCCCTGCGGTGAGGGAGCGGGTTACGCGGGCGGCATTATGTCCGCCGCCGTGGACGGTATCAAATGCGCGGAAGCGGTGATCCGAAAGCAAGCGTGACCTCATGCAAAAAACATAAAAAAATCCGGCAAATCTCCTGTTGACCTCTTGCAATGCGGGGGAATTTGTGGTAAAATCATTGCGTAATGTGTGGCGGGCAAACGGCGGTTGGTCAGGAAAACGCTGAAGCGGCGTTTTCCGGGCGACAATCAATAGTCGGGGGTTCATCACTGTTCAAATGTTCATTCTCATTATTGGAGGTAATACCCTATGAGTTCTTTGCTTAACAAAAAGTCTGTTGACGACATCAACGCCAAGGGCAAGAAGGTTCTCGTCCGCTGCGACTTCAACGTGCCGCTCAAGGACGGCGTCATCACCGACACCAACCGTCTGACGGCTGCGCTCCCCACCATTCAGAAACTGGTGGCTGACGGCGCGAAGGTTATTCTCTGTTCTCATCTCGGCAAGCCGAAGGGCGAGCCCAAGCCGGAACTGTCGCTGGCTCCTGTGGCAGCCAAGCTCACCGAGCTGCTGGGTCAGGAAGTCAAGTTCGCCGCCGATCCCGAAGTGGTCGGTCCCAACGCCAAGGCAGCGGTGGAAGCAATGCAGGACGGCGATGTGATCCTCCTCGAAAATACCCGTTACAGAAAAGAAGAAACCAAGAACGGCGACGCCTTCTCCGAAGAGCTGGCTTCCCTTTGCGATATCTTTGTCAATGACGCGTTCGGCACCGCTCACAGAGCGCACTGCTCCAACGTCGGGGTGGCAAGCAAAGTGGATACCGCCGTGGTCGGTTATCTGATTCAGAAGGAAATCCAGTTCCTCGGCAACGCGGTAGAGAATCCCGTGCGTCCCTTTGTTGCCATTCTCGGCGGCGCCAAGGTTGCCGACAAGCTCAACGTTATCTCCAACCTGCTCGAAAAGTGCGATACCCTGATTATCGGCGGCGGTATGGCTTACACCTTCCTCAAGGCACAGGGCAAGGAAGTCGGTAAATCTCTTGTGGACGATACCAAGATCGACTACTGCAAGGAAATGATGGAAAAGGCGGAGAAGCTCGGTAAGAAGCTTCTTCTGCCCATCGACACCACCGTTACCAAGGAATTCCCCAACCCAATCGACGCGGAAATCGAAGTCACCGTGGTGGATACCATTCCCGCTGACATGGAAGGTCTGGATATCGGCACCAAGACGGCAGAACTCTTTGCGAGTGAAGTCAAGTCTGCCAAGACCGTTGTCTGGAACGGACCGATGGGCGTGTTTGAGAATCCGATTCTCGCCAAGGGAACCATTGCGGTTGCCAAGGCACTGGCGGAGACCGAGGCTACCACCATTATCGGCGGCGGCGACTCCGCTGCGGCTGTCAACCAGCTCGGCTTCGGCGACAAGATGTCCCACATTTCTACCGGAGGCGGCGCTTCCCTTGAATTCCTCGAGGGCAAGGAGCTTCCCGGCATTGCCTGCCTGAACGAGAAATAAGTTTTCCCGGTTCAGGAAAAACCAATAAAGAAATCAAGCGGGGCTGATTCCGTGCAGGCTTTAGACTGCTTTTAGGGGTCAGTTCCGTATACTTTATGTACAAATATTACCAAAAAGGAATGAATAAAATATTATGAATAAATCCCTTCGTAAGGCGGTTATCGCCGGCAACTGGAAGATGAACAAGACGCCCGCTGAGACAACCGTACTGATTAACGAGATCGCTCCCCTTGTCAAGAACGCGGACTGCAATGTGCTGGTGTGTGTACCCTATGTCGATCTCTGGAACGCGCTGGAAGCTACCAAGGACACCAATATCAAGGTCGGCGCGGAGAACTGCCACTGGGCAAAGAACGGCGCTTTCACCGCGGAAGTGAGCGCGGATATGCTCACTTCGATGGGCGTGGAATATGTTATCATCGGTCACAGTGAGCGCAGACAGTACTTCGGCGAGACCGACGCGACGGTCAACGCCCGCACCAGAGCCGCTCTTGACGCGGGCATGACTGCCATCGTCTGCGTCGGCGAGACCCTCGACCAGCGTGAAGCCGGCGTCACCGAGTCCCTCGTCCGCGAGCAGCTTTTTGCAGAGCCCGGCCATATCGGCGGTGATC
>CAMJHU010000021.1 GCA_946405565.1 uncultured Clostridia bacterium | reverse complement strand
GCGGCGGTTCGCCCACCGTGCGCGACCGTGTGCTGGCAACCCAGCTGGGCTATCACGCGGTGGAACTGCTGGAGCAGGGTATCGGCAACCGTGTGGTCGGTATCAAGGAGGATAAAGTGGTTGATTTCGATATCGATGAGGCGCTCGAAATGCACAAACCCTTTGAAATGGATCTCTTTAAGATTGCGGATGCGGTTTCCATCTAAATTCTCACATTGATTATGAAGAAAAAGGCAGCATTTTCTGTTGAAATATAGGAAATGCCTGCCTTTTTATTGCTTTTTACAGCAGGAAAAGAAAGAAGGAGTCATTTATGAGTAAGAAAGTTGCAGTGATTATGGGCAGTGACAGTGATTTGCCCGTGGTCAAATCCGCTATCGCCGTTCTGCGTAATTTCGGCGTGGACTATGAAGTGCGGGTCATGTCCGCTCACAGAACCCCTGACGTGGCGGCAAATTTCTCCAAATCCGCCAAGGAAAACGGCTTCGGCGTGATTATCGCGGCAGCCGGCAAGGCGGCGCATCTGGGAGGCGTGCTGGCAGCGCATACGATACTGCCGGTCATTGGCATTCCGATCAAATCCTCCACGCTTGACGGTCTGGACGCGCTGCTTGCCACCGTGCAGATGCCGAGCGGTATCCCCGTGGCAACCGTGGCGATTGACGGCGCTGCCAACGCGGCGCTGCTTGCCATTCAGATGCTGGCGCTGTCCGACGAAGGGCTTTCCCAAAAGCTGGTGGACTACAAGATTCAGATGGCGGAGGGCGTGGCTGCCAAGGACGCGGCGCTTCAGGAAAAACGGTCCGAACTGTAATCAAGGGTGTGAAGTGTGGAAAGCAGAAAGATGAGAGTTGGGGTGAACGGTATTGTTGGATAAACTGAATGAGGAATGCGGCGTATTCGGCATTTACGGTGCGGACGAAAACCGGGTGGTGCAGCTGACCCATCTGGCGCTGTATGCCATGCAGCACCGGGGACGCGACGGCGCGGGAATGGCTGTCACCGACAGCGAATCCATCTACGCCTATAAGGATCTGGGCTGGGTGGCAGACGTGTTTACCTCCAAGGTATTGCGGCACATCAAGCCCGGACATATCGCCATCGGTCATGTGCGCAATTCCCGCAAAGCGGTGGTGGAGCGGTTTGCCGCCCAGCCGCTGGTCATGCGCTATATGAAGGGATCCATGGCGCTTGCCAACAACGGCGCACTGGTCAACGGCTACGAAATGCGCACGGCGCTCGAACACGACGGCGCGATGTTCCAGACGTCGAGCGACGCGGAGATTTTTGCCTATCTGATTGCCCGGAAACGTGTGAAATCCTCTTCGATGGAACAAGCCGTGGCGGAAGCGATGGATGATATTCAGGGCGCCTATTCGATGGTGATTCTCGGACGTCACAAGCTGATTGCCGTGCGCGACCCGCGGGGGATGCGTCCGCTGTCCCTTGGCAGAATCGGCGACGACTGCTGGGTGGTAGCGAGCGAGACCTGCGTGTTCGACGGCATCGGCGCGGAACTGGTGCGGGATATCGAGCCGGGCGAGGTGCTGATGATCGACGACAAGGGACTGCACTCTGACCGCACACATTGCGGCAAACAGACCCCCGCGCTTTGCATCTATGAGTATGTCTATTTTGCCCGACCCGATTCGGTGATCAACGGCAAGAGCGTACATGAGGTGCGGCTGGATATCGGACGGCTGCTCGCCAGAGAACATCCGGTGGACGCCGATCTGGTGTGCGGCGTGCCGGATTCGGGCATTTCGGCGGCAATCGGCTATTCGCTGGGCAGCGGCATTCCCTACGGTACCGCGCTGGTGAAAAATAAATATATGTCGCAGGCGCATCTGCCCAAGGATGACGAAACCCTTCAGGAACTGGCGCTCAAATGCAAGCTCAATGTGCTGGAGGCGGTCATCCGGGGCAAACGGGTCATTCTGATCGACGATTCTATCATCAAGGGAATCACCGCACGGCATATTATCAATCTGCTGCGGCGGGCGGGTGCGACGGAAGTGCATCTGCGCATTTCGTCACCGCCGGTCTTTAATACCTGTTACTTCGGCACCACCATCAACGACCGCGGTTCGCTTATCACCAGCACCATGAAGGTGGAGGAAATCTGCGAGGCGGTGGGCGCCGATTCGCTGGGCTTTGCCTCGGTGGAAGGAATCCATTCCCTGCCAGGCGTGGATTGCATGGGCATCTGCGACGCCTGCTTTACGGGGCATTATCCCATGCCCATCAGCGAAAAGGAGCATTTTGACAAGTATCAGCAGAAGATCGGCGAATCCAAAGATTAACCAAAAGCCAATTATCAACCCATTTCAGGAGGTTTGAACCTATATGAGCAGCACAAACAGTTACAGCAAAAGCTACAAGGAAGCGGGCGTGGATGTGACCGCCGGCTACCGCTCGGTGGAACTCATCAAGGAACACGTCGCACGCACCAATATTCCCGGCGTAGTTTCAGGCATCGGCGGTTTCGGCGGACTTTTTGAGCCGGACTTCTCCGGTATGAAGACCCCTACGCTGGTATCCGGCACCGACGGCGTCGGCACCAAGCTGAAAATCGCGTTCCTCATGGACAAGCATGACACCGTCGGTATCGACTGCGTTGCCATGTGTGCCAACGACGTGGCGTGCAGCGGCGCCCAGCCGCTCTTTTTCCTCGACTATCTGGCGGTGGGCAAGAATATCCCCGAAAAAATCGCGGAGATTGTCAGCGGCGTGGCGGAAGGCTGCGTACAGGCGGGCTGCGCGCTGATCGGCGGCGAGACGGCGGAAATGCCCGGTTTCTATCCGCCGGAAGAATATGACCTCGCGGGCTTCTGCGTAGGTCTGGCGGACAAGGAAAAGATCGTGGACTGTGCCAATGTCAAGGCGGGGGATACCCTGATCGGCGTGGCTTCCACGGGACTGCATTCCAACGGCTTTTCACTCGTGCGTTCCACTCTTCGTCCGAGCGCGCAGAATATCCACACCCACATCGACGAATTCGGCAAGACACTGGGCGAGGAATTGATTACCCCCACCCGCATTTATGTCAAGTCGGTGCTGGCGCTCCAGCAGGCGGTCAAGGTACACGGCATTTCCAATATCACGGGCGGCGGCTTCTATGAGAACATTCCGCGTATGCTGCCCGACGGTATGATGGCGCGTGTGGAGCGCAAGACCGTCAAGGTGCTGCCGGTGTTTGACTATATCCAGAAGATGAGCGACGGGAAGATTGACGATCACGATATGTTCAACACCTTCAATATGGGCGTGGGACTGGTGGTCGCGGTTGACCCAAGTGAGGTGGACACCGCCATTGCCACGCTGAAAGCCAACGGCGAGGACGCGTATGTCATCGGCGAAGTGATTCACGGCACCGAGGGTGTGAAGATATGCTGAGAACCAAACAGATTGCGGTTTTTGTTTCGGGCGGCGGAACCAATCTGCAAGCCCTGATTGACGCGCAGGCACGCGGCGAAATCAAGCACGGCGAGATTACCTTTGTCCTTGCCAGCAACGACAAGGCATACGCGATCGAACGTGCCAAAAAAGCCGGTATCGAATACGAAGTGGTATCCCGCAAGGCGTATGCTTCCAGCGAAGCATACGACGCGGCAATCCTTGCCGCACTCGAACATCGGAGCATTGACCTCATTGTGCTGGCGGGATTCCTCTCCATTCTCGGACCCTCCGTCATTGAGAAATACCGCAACCGGATTATCAACATTCACCCGTCGCTGATACCGCTCTTCTGCGGCGACGGCTTTTACGGCAAGAAGGTACACACCGCCGTACTCGCGAGCGGCATGAAGGTAACGGGCGCGACGGCGCACTTCGTCAACGAAATCACCGACGGCGGCGCGATTATCCTGCAAAAGGCGGTTCCCATCGAGCAGGGCGACAACGAGGATATTCTGCAATACCGCGTGATGCGGCAGGCGGAATGGGAGATACTGCCC
Source organism: uncultured Clostridia bacterium (assembly GCA_946405565.1). Taxonomy (GTDB): domain Bacteria; phylum Bacillota; class Clostridia; order Oscillospirales; family Acutalibacteraceae; genus RUG762. The sequence continues at coordinate 7,673 of CAMJHU010000021.1, read as the reverse complement.
AAAGCGGTGAGCCTTTTCTGTGAGGAACGGATACGGATTGACGGAAACCGGACAGAAATAGTGAATAATGAATAGTGAAGAGCGAATAATGAATAATGTCGGAAGTCCTTCAGACTTGAATAGATAGAACATAAAGGAGCGTTTGTTATGCCGGAAAATGAAGTGGTCGAATTCAAATTTGACACACAGCTTTTGATTGAAGGTCACGACCTCGACGAGGACGCGATTTACGATTATATCACAGAGCATTTCAAGGGAGACTGCCTGCTGGCAGTCGGAGATGAGGATCTGATCAAGATTCACTTCCACACCAACGAACCGTGGCTGGTGCTGGAATACGGCGCGTCGCTGGGCGAGATTCACGATATTGTCGTGGAGAATATGCAGCTGCAAGCCGAGGGAATGCACGGTTAAAGCGCTCGCTGACTGCATACGGAAAAGTGAAAAAAAGGAGCTGGAAACATGGAAGCCGTGAATTATGCCTTTGACATCGGCGAAGAGGAAACCACCGACAATGGGTTTGTGAAGCACGGATTCCGTTATCAGCTTCACCACAGGATTCTATGGGGCAATATGCTGTGCATCGTGCTGGCGGGATTTCTGACCGGCGTTTTGCGGCAGCAGTTTGATTGGAACGGGACGGTCAGTGTGATTTGCCTGACGGTTTCCGCGGTGCTGCTGCTGGCGGGATTCAGTCTGATGCAGGGCTGGGAAATCTTCCGGGCGGTCGGCTACTGCTGGCGGGACGGCGATGTGACCGTGATCCAATGCGGCGGGCAGGAATGCCGTATCGCGTCGGTCAAGGAACTGACCGGCGGTGATACGCGGTTTTTCTTCGCCGGATGTTCCGTGCTCAGCATTGTGACCGACAGGGATGTATTTGAAATCCACTCGCTCCCGCTGAAAGCGGCGGAACAATTCGAGGATTCTTCGGTTTATCCGCTTTTTCAGATGGTGCTGGATGGCTATCCCTATTTGGAATCGGTGGAATTGCCCGGACAAAAGACGAAGTACAGATATGTGAGAATCGATAAATAATGAGATAAAGGAGACATACAACAATGGAACTCATCCATTACGCCAAGGAAATCGGCGCGACCACCTATCCCGGCAGAGGCATTCTGCTTGGCAAGAGCAAGAGCGGGAAGTACGCCGTCATCGCTTACTTTATCATGGGCAGAAGCCAGAACAGCCGTAACCGCATTTTCACCCCGCAGGAGGACGGTATCCGCACCGAGGCCTTCGACTCCTCCAAACTCGTGGATCCTTCGCTCATCATCTATGCGCCGGTGCGCGTGCTGGGCGACGATACCATCGTGACCAACGGCGACCAGACCGACACCATTTATGATTTCATGGCACAGGGCAAGACCTTTGAGGACGCGCTCAGAACCCGTACCTTCGAGCCTGACCCGCCCAACTATACCCCCCGCATCAGCGGTATTGTCCATAAGAACGGCGACTATCAGCTTTCCATCTTAAAGAGCGCCAACGGCAATCCCGATTCCGCGCAGCGCTTCTTCTTTGATTACAACGACACCCCCGCCGGTCAGGGACACTTCATTCATACTTACAAGTGCGACGGCAATCCCATTCCCAGCTACGAGGGCGAACCCACATGGGTGGAAATCGACACCGACTCCATTGACGAATTCACCGACGCGGTGTGGAACGCGCTGAACGAGGATAACAAGGTTTCCCTTTTTACCCGCTTCATCGAACTGGCAACGGGCGAAACGGAGACAAGCATTGTCAACAAGAATGTGTGATTGAGAAAGGATTGGTAAAATAACATGAACGAAATGATGCTCAAATACGGCTGTAACCCCAACCAGAAGCCTTCCCGCATTTTCATGGAGGACGGCAGCGAACTGCCCATTGAAGTACTCAACGGCAAGCCGGGCTACATCAACCTGCTCGACGCCTTCAACAGCTGGCAGCTCGTCAGCGAACTCAAGAAGGCGACCGGCTATTGCGCGGCGGCTTCCTTCAAGCACGTCAGCCCCGCGGGCGCGGCGATTGGTACCCCTCTCTCCGACGTGCTGAAAAAGATTTATTTCGTGGATGATCTGGAACTCTCTCCTCTTGCCTGTGCCTATGCCAAGGCACGCGGCGCGGACAGAATGTCGAGCTACGGCGACTTCATCGCGCTCTCCGATGTCTGCGACGTACCCACCGCCAAGATGATTCAGCGCGAAGTCTCCGACGGCGTGATTGCCCCCGGCTATGCACCCGAAGCGCTCGAAATCCTCAAATCCAAGCGCAAGGGTACGTATTGCATTATCCAAATGGACGAAAATTACAAGCCCGCCGAAATCGAGCGCAAGCAGGTGTACGGCGTGACCTTCGAGCAGGGTCGTAACGAGCTGGTCATTGACGACGCTATGATGAGCAATATCGTCACCGAGTGCAAGGACCTCCCCGAGACCGCGAAGCACGACCTCATCATTTCGCTCATTACCCTGAAATACACCCAGTCCAACTCCGTCTGCTATGTCAAGGACGGTCAGGCGATCGGTGTGGGCGCGGGTCAGCAGTCGAGAGTGCATTGCACTCGTCTCGCCGGCAACAAGGCGGACAACTGGTATCTGCGCCAGCATGAGAAGGTGCTGAATCTGCCCTTTAAGGCGGACATCCGCCGTCCCGACCGCGACAATACGATTGACGTCTACATCAGCGACGATTACGACGACGTACTCCGCGACGGCACATGGGAACTCTTCTTCACCGAGAAGCCCGAACCGCTCACCAAGGAAGAAAAGAAGGCATGGCTCGCGACTATGAGCGGCGTGTCGCTCGGCAGTGACGCGTTCTTCCCCTTCGGCGACAACATCGAGCGCGCCAAGAGAAGCGGCGTGCAGTACATCGCGGAGCCGGGCGGTTCCATCCGTGACGACAACGTCATCGAGACCTGCAACAAGTACGGCATGACGATGGTCTTTACGGGGATTCGTCTGTTCCATCACTAACAGCGCTTGCATTCGCTCGCTAAGTGAATAGTGAATGGTGAATAATGAATAGTGAATAATGTCGGAGCGCTGCGCGCTGAAATATATTTTTGGTGTCGCGGCGCTTTTTGATACAGTATCGTTGCAATATTTGATTTATCACTGAAAGGATATATACGATGTATAACAATTCTATGCCTATCACTTATAGAAATGAAGCTTTTTTTCTTGAAGTATCTCATTTTTTTGATGTAATGATAGATGCTTATAATTTTGCACAAACTGGACGTAATAATATACAAGGGTTTATTAATCCTTTCGAGAGGGAAAAAATGGACAGTATTTTTTCATTGTATGATTGTATTTTATATGATGCTAAAACAAGCTTATCTTTTTTTCAAAATCCATCATATAATTATGAATTTGTAACAACAATTCCGCCTGTGTATTATCGCAATATTCGTTTTAACGTTGAATGCTTTTTCGATATTTTCCTTTTTTTGTTTGATAAAGACTATTATTCTGAATATAGTGATGGATATAAATCAAATGGTTTAAAAGATAAAGATTGTTCATCTATTTCTAAAAAAGGTTTAAGAACGGTAGAAATAGGATTTGATAAAGAAATAGAGAGACGATTATATACTTGTGTTACGGAATCAAATAAGTATATCCACACTTCTTTTATTTTTGAACCAAGATCGAAGTTTGAGGATAAAAATAGTTCAATTAAAAATTTAATGTTGACCACATGTTTTATAATGGCTTTAGCAACTGAGTATGTCCTTTCTTATGTAAAGGGAAAGGGGATAACTGTTCTAAATAAATATTTTCCGGTTTGTTATGATGGAACACAATTAACTGGTTGGACACCTGTTAACATAAATAGTTTTGATTCATTAAACAAATATAAAGAGCTTGAGGAGAACACTAGATCGTTGAACGCGCTTTGTCAAGGTAGTCAGAACCTCAGTTATTATTTTTAAACCTCGTTTTAAGAATGAAATCAAAAGACTTGACATCAAGCAAGAATTATATATAAGAATGGTATGCTTAATTAAGAAAGGATTGACACAATCATGACATATCTGGTAGTGGGCGGCGGCGGTCGTGAACACACGATTATCCGCAAGCTCAAGGAAAGTCCCGACGTGGACAAAATCTACTGCACGCCGGGCAACGGCGGCATTTCCAAGGACGCGGAGGTGTTCGATGTCGCCGCGACGGACATTGACGGCGTGGTGGCGCTCGCCAAAGAACTCGCCGTGGACTGCGTATTCGTCGCGCCGGACGACCCGCTGGTACTCGGCATGGTGGACGCGCTCAACGAACAGGGCATCCGTGCCTTCGGTCCCAACAAGAAAGCCGCCATTATCGAGGGGAGCAAGGTTTTCTCCAAGGAACTCATGAAAAAATACGGTATCCCCAGCGCGGCGTATGAGGTGTTCGACGACCCCAAGGCGGCACTGGACTACATTCAGACCCGCGACAGCTATCCGGCAGTCGTGAAAGCGGACGGTCTGGCGCTCGGAAAGGGCGTGGTCATCGCCGAGAATTTCGAGGAAGCCAAAGCCGCGATTCATTCCATTATGGAGGATAAAATTTTCGGCAATTCGGGCAACCACATTGTCATCGAGGAATTTTTGACCGGTCCCGAAGTGTCAGTGCTGGCGTTCACCGACGGTCACTGCGTCAAGCCGATGGTTTCGTCGATGGATCACAAGCGGGTGTTCAACGGCAATCTCGGTCCCAACACCGGCGGCATGGGAACCATCAGCCCCAACCCCTATTACACCGACGAAGTGGCGCAGGAGTGCATGGACAAAATCTTCCTGCCCACCATTCATGCCATGAATGCCGAGGGCAGAACCTTCAAGGGTTGTCTCTATTTCGGACTCATGATTACGCCGAACGGTCCCAAGGTCATCGAATACAACTGCCGTTTCGGCGACCCGGAGGCGCAGGTGGTACTGCCCCGTCTCAAGACCGATTTTTCCCAGATTGTCAACGCGATTATCGACGAAAAGCTCTCCGATCTCGACATCGAATGGGACGACGGCGCGTGCGCCTGTGTGATCATGGCGTCGGGCGGCTATCCCGGCAAGTATGAAAAGGGCATCGAAATCACCGGTCTGGACAGGAACGGTCAGGTGGAAGGCGCGACGGTGTACCATGCCGGAACCAAATGCTCCGAATTTGCGGGCGGCGGCTTCCTTACCAACGGCGGACGCGTGCTGGGTGTGACCGCGAAGGGCGCCAATCTCGATGAGGCGCTGGCAAACGCCTATGCCGCGGTGGACAAAATCAGATTCAAGGGAGCGCATTACCGCACCGATATCGGAAGAGCGTACAAGAAATCATGACGGAACTGCAATCCTGCCTTGACTGGCTGAGAGAACAATATCCCGGCGAAACCGAATTTTTTCCGCGCACCTGCGGCGATGATACGATTGAAAAATTGCCGGAACCGCTGAGAGAATTTTATTCCCTGTATGCCCGTGCGGAGCTTCCGTTCGGGCATATTGTTTCGCCGGAAGAAGCACTGAACGACCCCATCGCGAAACAGGCGTTCGGGGACGAATGGTTCCAATTCGGCTGTGACGATTATTTTACCTTCTGGCTCTGCCGGTTTGAACCGGATGGGGAAGGGCTGTGGTTCGACCCGTGGGATCACGATTCCGAAACCGACCCGGAGTCGGCATTTGCCGATCTGCCGTCCTTCCTGCGCTTTCTGGCGGAGGAAGCGGAGTAGGAAGACACGCGGATTTCATAAAAACGTTGCGTGCGTTTTGGGAAAATCCGGCAGAATCCATCTTGTCAATCTCCGTACAAAGTGGTATCATGATGTCGGATATTTTGTGAAATGGTATCCATAGCAACATACAGGCATCCATTCAGAAAGAGAGGTATTTCATGGGAAAGAAACTCATTGTCGCGCTGGCGCTGGTGCTGGCGTTGACAAGTGCGGCGGCATTGCCGACATACACCGCCTATCTGCCGACGGTGTGTGCCGCGAGTACGAACAGCGGTGATTTTCAGATTGAAAAGGGCGTGCTGGTCAATTACACGGGCGAAGCCAAAGAAGTGGTGATTCCGAGCAGTGTCACCGCCATCGGGGAAAGGGCATTCAGTTACTGCACCACCGTGGAAAAAGTGACCATTCCCAACACGGTCAAGACCATCGGCGACGGCGCGTTTGCGTATTGCTACGAGCTGGAGAGCGTCACGATTCCGGGTTCCGTCACGTCGATCGGTGCGGAGGCGTTTACTTATACGGAACTGAAGCAGGTGACGCTGCCCGATTCGGTCAAGACCGTCGGCAGCAACGCCTTTGAAGGCTGCCGTATGATGACGCAGGTGACCTTGCCGGGCACGATGACTGATATCCCCGCCGGGATGTTTTACAACTGCATCAATCTCCCAAGCGTGACGCTTCCCAAAAATACCAAAACGATTGGTGCAAACGCGTTTTTCGGCTGCGGCGTGCTGCGGGATATCACGCTGCCGTCCTCCGTCAAATCCATCGGCGGGAGCGCGTTCAGCGGATGCGCCTGCCTCACCGATATCGTGATTCCGAGTTCCGTCACCCGCATTGAGGACGGCACGTTCAACGGCTGTACGAGGCTGAAAAACGTGACGGTTCCCGATTCCGTGACCTATATCGGTCGGAACGCTTTCAGCGACTGCTGGGAACTGACAAGCCTGCCGATTCCCAAAGGGGTCACGTCGATTGACGGCGCGTTTCAGCAGTGCTACGCGCTGACTGACGTGACGGTTCCCGCCTCGGTCACGTCGATGAATGACGCGTTTGCGTCCTGCACCGATCTGAAAACCGTCCGCCTTTCGTCCGGTGTCAGGTCGATGGACGGCGCGTTCAGCGGTTGCGAGAGCCTGACGGAGGTTACGATTCCCCAAGGGGTCACCTCCCTCGGCAACTATACCTTTTACAACTGCCGCAGTCTGACCAGCGTCACGATTCCCGATTCCGTGACTTCCATTGGTATCTGGGCATTCAGCGGCTGCACCGGTCTGACTGACCTTGTACTGCCCGACAGCGTGACCACGGTGGACAGTTACGCGTTCAGCGGGTGCAGCAATCTGAAACACGTCACGCTGTCCAAAAAGCTCACGTCGCTCGGTGGCGGCGCGTTTGAGTATTGCCCTGCGCTGACCGATGTAAACCTCCCGAAGTCCCTCACTGTCATTGAAGACGGTATGTTTGCGGGCTGCAAGAGTCTGACCAGCGTGACGATTCCGAACACCATCACCTCGGTCGGCGGGGGAGCGTTTAAGGGGTGCAGCAGCCTGACCGAAATCACGCTGCCCGCTTCCGTCAAATCGCTGGGAAGCAACATATTTTACGGGTGCGGCAATCTGACCGGCGTGACGATTCCCGATTCCGTGACGACCATTCCGGGCGGTATGTTCGGACAGTGTAAAAAACTGACAAATGTGACGATCCCGTCCGGTGTCACCTCCATCGGCAGCTGGGCGTTTGAGGATTGCAGAGGCATCAGGAGCCTGACCATTCCGAAATCCGTGAAGAGTCTCGGAGACGGCGCGTTTGCGGGCTGTACCGGGTTGACGGGTATTACGGTTCCCGCGTCGGTGACGACGCTGCCGGACAGCGTGTTCGCCGGCTGTCTGAACCTGACGAGCGTGAAGCTGGCGGGCAATGTCACATCCATCGGCAGTTTTGCCTTCAGCGAATGCAGCAATCTGATG
>CAMJHU010000020.1 GCA_946405565.1 uncultured Clostridia bacterium | reverse complement strand
GCGTGGGATTCCAAAGGGACGAGTCCCTTTGGCAGGTCAAGGGCAGCGCCCTTGCGGGGGACCGGGGGCAGCGCCATCGGCAGCACTGCTTTAGCAGTGCGAGCGAATCGCGCCCGGATCACCGATGGGGCAGGGCGGATACAGAAAAGGGAACCCTTATCACTTTTTAACCGGGTACCCGGCTTACCCACTCCGGCGCGGGGGCGCGGCTGAATAACGTCTGGCGTCGATTGACGTATGTTTGTATCTTTCAATCGGATACTGTCTGACACGCGTCCGGGCTTTTGTCCCGTTGCGCGCGTCGGGGAGCTGAATACGGCTTGCGCCGCCCGCGTACGGCACGCGATGGGTCTTATCACGAAAAGTCCCACTGCATTTTTTGACGCGCGTGCTTGCGCCGCGCAGGTAATGGCGTGAATCTGTGAATCTGTGACATTTGAACAAGGAAACCGAACGGGAGGAAGTTGATCGAACCAATGGATGCGATTTTAAATTTTATCGGGGAAATTTTCGGATATGTGCTGATGTTTTTCAATGACATATTCGGCAATTTCGGTGTGGCGCTGATTGCGTTTACGATTTTTACGCGTCTGCTGATGTTTCCGCTGACCATTCATCAGCAGAAAAGTATGGCGGGAATGCAGCGTCTTCAGCCTAAAATGCGTGAATTGCAGGAACGCTATGGCAACGATCGCGGTAAATACAATGAGGAAGTACAGAAGCTTTATGAACGCGAAGGGCAAAGTCCGGCGGGCGGCTGTCTGCCGATGGCGATTCAGCTTCCGATTTTCTACGGTCTGTACCGCGCGATCTGTATGCCGATTTCCTGCACGCTGCATATGAATATCAATGAAGGTACGCTGGCGGACGCGATTACGCGGGTCAAATCCCTGAGCGACGTCTATACCACGACTTCCAGCTCCTACTATTCCCAGATCAATGTGATTGAGGCAGTGCGCAATATTGGCGGGAATTATGCCCACTATGGCTTTACCGCTGCCGAAGCGGAAGCGCTGGCGCCGATTTATGAACTCAGCCACGGCTTTAATTTTCTGGGCATTGACCTGCTTTCTATCGCTAAATTCTGGAACCCCGCCATTATCCTTACCTTCGTGGTATTTTTTGCGAGTGCGGGCAGTATGTTCCTCTCCAATAAGATCAATGGCGTTGCTGCTCAGGCAGCTCAACCCAACGGCTGTAGCCCGAATATGATGGGTATTACAATGGGTCTTTTCACCGCGTGGATTTCGCTGTCGGTGCCGTCGGCTATGGCGCTTTACTGGTCCTGCTCCAGCATGATCGCTCCGCTGCAGAGCTGGGTGGTGCATAAGTATTACAATGCCGCCATTCTGAATGCCAACGCCGAAGCCCGTCGGCTGGCGCGGATTAAATTGCAGGAGGAAGAAGTGATGAAGGCGGTCGGTTCCGCCAAGGGCAGCAAACAGTTTTCTCCCATTTATGCTTCTCCCGCCGCGCCTCTATCGGAACCGGTAAAGGCGGAAACCGTTCAGTCGGCAGTTGCCAAAAAATCCGGCGGTAAAAAGAAGAAATCCTCGGGTCAAAGTAAGAAGAATTCCTCAGCGGATTATCAGGGCAAAAAGAAAAAGTAGTTCATCAAACAACTGTAAAATGATTGACCCATGTAAGTTATGGAAAGGATGTTTCTGAAATGAAGGAAATTATTGTGACCGGCGCAACCATTGCGGAAGCGGTCGAAAACGGATGCCAGCAGCTTGGCATAGAAGTGTATCAGGCGGAATACGAAGTGCTGGAGCAGCCGAAGGGTTTTTTGTCCTTGTTTAGCAAGGTGAAGGTGCGCGTCTTTCAGAAGGAAGATCTTTCTCTCATCACCGAGGAAGAAGAAGAAACAGCAGACGATGATTTTTCCGACATGGATATCCAAAATGAAAATGCTTTTCAGGACGACGAAAATAATCTGTATCTCAGTGATGAGGAAGAGACAGATTCCGAATCATCTGATTTTGAGGAAAAATCAGATGATTCGGAAGACGGCGAAAGTGTCGCTTTTGACGGCTTGACGGAGCCAGAAAATGAAGACCTCATTCATCCGGAGACGGACGGCGCTGTCGCAGACAGCGAGAAAAATTCCTCGGAAGAGGATTACGCGGCTGCCACGGATGCCGCTGTGGCGTTTCTCTCCGAGATTCTGACGCTGATGGGTGTGCGTGATCTGGTGATTACTGCCGAATCCAGTGCGGAACGTACAATATTGAATATTAATGGCAACGATGATGATCTAGGCGTGGTGATCGGTCATCGCGGCGATACGCTGACCGCTTTGCAGTATCTGGTGAGTCTCGCCGCCAATAATTGCTGCAAAGGATATTTCAAGGTATCACTCAATGTCAAGAATTTCCGTGAAAAGCGCGAAAGAACGCTGGAAACTGTTGCATCCAAGACCGCATATAAGGCTTACAAGCTCCACAAGAATCTCGCGCTTGAACCCATGAGCCCTTATGAGCGCAGCATTATTCATACCGCTGTTCAGAAAATTGAGGGTGTGACAAGCTGGTCTGTGGGTGAAAATGAAAAGCGTCATGTGGTCATCGGCCCCATCGGTCTGGATGAGGGCAGCGACGGTATGCCCGCAAAGTACGCCAAAACCGGCAGCCGAAATTCCCGCGGCGGTTACGGTCGCAGCGGGTATGGCAGAGGCGGCAGCGGTTATCATCGCGGCGGACACGGTCGCGGTAATTACGGCGGCAGCCGCAGCGCTTATCGCAGAGGCTATTGCGACGATGACAGACCGTCCGGAGGCTTTCGTGACAGCCGCAGCGGTTTCACCCGCAGACGGAATACGGAATATCAGCCCGTTGAAAGCCGTCCCGTTACCCGCACTAAGAGCAACTATGAATCCGGTTTCACCTACGGCAAAATCGAAATTGCTTCCGATCGTCAGGACGAGAACAATTAATTGAATCCGTTTGGCGCCCTTCGCAGAAAGTCTATTATCTTTCTGTGGAGGGCTTTTTGCTGTGTTTCACGTGAAACATACAGGAATGTTTCTTTGAAAAAATACGGATTTGGCTTTACTCTTGGTCAAAACTATGATATAATAATACAATCAAATGATAAACAGAAAGAGGGCGGATTCATGATGAACCGGACAGGCGACACCATTGCGGCTATCTCTACGCCGCAGGCAACCGGCGGTATCGGTATGGTGCGGATATCAGGTCGCGACGCGGGCGCAATTGCCGACAAAGTCTTTCGCTCCGTCAACGGCGTTGCGTTGGCACCTGCAAAGGGCTATACCGCGCACTACGGTCATGTATATGATGACAATGAAATGATAGATGAGGCGATTGCGATTGTCTATCGCCAGCCTAAAAGCTACACCGGCGAGGATGTCGTAGAGCTATCCTGCCATGGTGGTCTGTATCTGATCCGGCAGGTGCTTCGTGCCGTATTGCAAAACGGCGCCCGTCTCGCTGAACCGGGCGAATTTACCCGCCGGGCGTTTGAAAACGGCAAAATATCCCTGACGCAGGCGGAATCGGTGATGGATCTCATCTACGCACAGGGAAAACAGGCGGCACGTGCCGCGATTTCGGCGAGAGAGGGCGTGCTGGCTCGCAAAATTGATCGCCTCAAAGCCCGTATTGTCGGGTACGCGGCGCATCTCTCGGCATGGGCGGATTATCCGGAAGAGAATCTGATTCCGGTGGATACGTCGGAGCTGTCGGAGGAATTGGGCGAGTGTATCAATGAATTGCAGAAGATGATCCGGGATGGCGACGCCGGACGGATTATGCGGGACGGCGTGGATACCGTCATCATTGGCAAACCGAATGTCGGAAAATCCACGCTGATGAATTGTCTTGCCGGCTGCGAGCGGAGCATTGTCACTCATATTGCGGGTACCACGCGCGACATTGTCGAAGAAAGAGTTGTGGTGGGAGACGTGATCCTTCGGCTCGCGGATACGGCGGGGATTCATGACACCGATGATCCGGTGGAGTCGATCGGTGTGGAGCGCGCTGTCCGTCGCATGAACCAGGCGGAATTGATACTGGCTTTATTTGATTATTCTCAGCCCCTTGACGAAACGGATTATCGACTTTTGGGAAACCTCAAGCACCGCCCCTGTGTGGCAATTGTCAATAAAAGCGATATGCCCCATCAGATTCAGACCGAATCGATTCAGGCATATGTGTCGCACGTCGTGGAAATTTCCGCGAAGGACGACGTAGGTTTGGAGCAACTCGCGGAAAAAATATCCGAATTGCTGGGCATTTCGCAGTTAAACCCCGCGGAGGGCATTCTTTCGGGTGAACGGCAGCTGCAATGCGCCAGACGGTGTCTTGCGGAATTGCGGGAAGCCGTGCAGGCGCTGACCATTGGCATGACGCTCGACGCCGTGGGCGTGTCGATTGACAGCGCCGTGGCGGCATTGCTCGAATTGACCGGTGAACGTGTCACGGAAGTGGTGACAGACGCGGTCTTTCATCAATTCTGTGTCGGAAAATAGGTGTTTTAAACTGTTTCACGTGAAACAGTGTGTAAAACCTATCAAACAGATTGCAGAAGGAAAGGCAGGAAATCAATCTTCATGGAATATCAGGCAGACCGCTATGAAATAGCGGTAATCGGTGCCGGTCACGCGGGCATTGAGGCGGGATTGGCGGCAGCGCGGCTGGGATGCCGCACGGTGATGTTTACGATCAATATGGATGCCGTGGGCAATTTGCCTTGCAATCCCTCCATCGGCGGTACCGCCAAGGGTCATCTGGTGCGTGAGGTGGACGCGCTTGGCGGTGAAATGGGCAAAGCCGCGGACGATACCTTTCTCCAAAGCCGTATGCTCAATCGCGGAAAGGGTCCGGCAGTACACAGTCTCCGTGCGCAGATTGACCGCCGCAGGTATTCGGCGCGGGTCAAGCATACGCTCGAAACCCAGTCAAATCTGGACTTAAAGCAGGCGGAAATCGTGGCGATTCGCAAAAAGGCAGAGGATCCGTCTCTCTGGCAGGTTGTCACGCGGTTGGGCGCGGTGTATGATTGCCAATGCGTGATTCTCGCCACCGGCACCTATCTTTCCGGCAAAATCTATGTGGGCGACGTCAGTTATGAAGGCGGTCCCGACGGAATGTTCGCGGCTTCCTCGCTCGGAACGTGTCTTCGCGAGCTTGGCATTCCCTGCCGGAGATTCAAGACCGGCACCCCCGCCAGAATTCATCGGCAGTCCATCGATTATTCGCATCTCGAGATACAGGAGGGGGATGAGCAGATCACCCCGTTTTCCTATGATACTTTGGAAAATCCTGACTTTCCCCTGGAAAATAAGGTTGTTTGTCACGTCACTTGGACAAATCAGAATACCAAAGATATTATTTTGCAAAATCTCCATCGGTCGCCACTGTACAGCGGAAAAATTGATGGGATCGGACCGCGCTACTGTCCCAGTATCGAGGATAAAATTGTGCGGTTTTCCGAGAAGGAACGGCATCAACTCTTTATTGAGCCATGCGGACTGGATACCGAAGAAATGTATTTGCAGGGAGCGTCGTCTTCTCTGCCGGAGGATGTGCAGATTGCCCTGTATCGCACGATTCCCGGATTGGAACACGTTAAAATCATGCGCACGGCTTACGCTATTGAATATGACTGTGTGGATCCGCTGGCACTTCGCGCTACACTGGAATTCAAAGCGTATCCCGGACTCTACGGTGCGGGACAGTTCAACGGAAGTTCGGGGTATGAAGAGGCAGCCGCCCAAGGAATTGTTGCGGGCATTAACGCGGCATTGCGCGTACAACAGAAACAACCGCTGATTTTGGAGCGTTCGGGCAGTTATATCGGCACTTTAATTGATGATCTGGTCACAAAAGGCGTCGCGGACCCCTATCGTATGATGACGTCCCGCTCGGAGTATCGTCTGATTCTGCGGCAGGACAACGCCGACGAACGGTTAATGCCCATTGGTCATGCGATTGGCTTGCTAAACGACGAAACATACCGAAAGTTTCTGCGTCGGCTGGAATTGAAAAAGCAGGAGTGGAAGCGCGCGAAAGATACCCCTATTCCGCCTTCCAAAGCGTTGAACAGGATACTTGTTTCACGTGAAACAACGCCCATTACCACGCCGGTGCGTCTGGTGGAGCTGCTCAAACGTCCCGAACTCAATTATGCGGTTCTCACGCCGGTCGATGTGACGCGTCCGGATTTGCCGTCTTGGATTCTGGAACAGGTGGAAGTGGAAATTAAATACGAAGGTTACATCAAGCGTCAGCAGGCGATGATTGAGGAAGCGCGGCGGCTTGAGAAAAAAACGTTGCCGGAGCATATTTGTTACGCTGACATAACCGGACTCCGGCTGGAAGCGATTGAAAAGCTGGAAAAGATTCGTCCCGAAAACGTCGGACAAGCTTCGCGCATATCAGGCGTCAGTCCCGCGGATATCTCGGTGCTGTTGATCTGGCTGACAAAACAACAGGCATCATCGAAAAAAGAGGAAAGCCAATGATTGATTTTACACGTATGCGGCAAAAAGCGGATCAGTATCAGGTCACACTGTCGGAAAAACAACTGAACCAATTGGATCAGTACGCCGAACTGCTGGTGGATTGGAACACACGCATGAATCTCACCGGCATTACAGACAGCGAGGGCATCATGACGCGTCATTTTGAAGATTCCCTGACGATCCTGCATTCGATGAAGCTACCGCAAAATGCTTCTGTGATAGATGTAGGCACCGGGGCGGGATTTCCGGGCATGGTACTGAAAATTGCGCGACCGGATATCCGATTGACGCTGCTGGACAGTCTGCAAAAACGGATTTTGTTTTTACAGGCTGTCGCGTCAACCTTGAATTTAGAGGTGTCCACGCTTCATCTCCGCGCCGAGGAAGGCGGCAAAATGCGGCAATATCGGGAATGTTATGATGTGGCAGTCGCCCGTGCTGTCGCGCAGCTGCGGGAGCTATCGGAATATTGTCTGCCGTATGTCAAGGTTGGCGGTCAGTTTGCCGCGATGAAGGGTCCGGACTGCGGTGAGGAGATTGCATCCGCACGTCCCGGCATCGGCACCTTGGGCGGAAGCATTCGCGAGGTGAATGAACTGACAATCTCCGACGGCAGCGGGCGAAGTATTGTCGTGATCGATAAGATCCGGCAGACGCCCGTCAATTATCCCCGTCCATCGGCGAAAATTGCCAAGAAACCATTGTAAAACGCGGTGTTTCATGTGAAACACCGCAAAGTGACGTGTGTATAGTTGTTTGAGCAGGCTTGTCAATGAATTTACATAAAATTCAAGAATCCGGTTCAAAAACGCATTGTATTTTGATTCATCTATGCTATAATGATGATAATGATTATGAAACATATGACGCAAGGAAAGGAAATGACACTATGGGCAAAATCATTGCCGTGACCAATCAGAAGGGCGGCGTCGGAAAGACGACCACTGCCGTCAATCTGGCTTCCGCGTTGGGCGCGATGAATAAGAAAGTGCTGCTGGTGGATATTGACCCGCAGGGCAACGCCACATCGGGACTGGGCATCAGCAAGCAGGATCATTCAAAATCCTCCTATCAGGTGATGATGGGGGAGTTGACCGCGCAGGAAGCAGCAGTGACCACGGAATTCAAAAATGTCGATGTCGTGCCGTCTGACATCACGATGGCGGGCGCCGATCTCGATATTGCCGAGATGGAAAACCGTGAAGCGATCCTCAAAAAGGGTCTGGCGAGTGCGCGGGAAGTCTATGATTTTATTCTGGTAGACTGCCCGCCTTCTCTGAATCTGATCACCATTAACGCCCTCAGCGCCGCGGACAGCATTCTGGTACCGATTCAGTGTGAATATTACGCCCTCGAAGGTCTGGCACAGCTCATTAACACCGTGTCGAGAATCAAGCGCACCTTCAATAATCATCTCGAAATCGAGGGCGTGCTGTTTACGATGTATGACGGCAGGCTGAATCTCACGCAGGAAGTCGCGGAACAGGTCAAAAAATATTTTCCGAAACAGGTCTTTAAGACGGTGATTCCGCGCACGGTGCGGTTATCCGAGGCACCCAGCTTCGGACAGCCCATCAATTATTTCGACAAGCGCTCCAAGGGCGCCGAGGCTTACGATAAGCTGGCAAAGGAAATCATCAGGAACAACAAGCGATAAACGCGGCAATCATAAGGAGGCGCATAGATCATGGCGAGCAGAAAAAGCGGATTGGGCAAGGGCTTGGATTCGCTCTTTATGGATAACGGCAGTATTGCCGAAAGCAAGGACAACACCACAACCCTGCATATCTCGGAACTCGAACCCAATCGCGATCAGCCCCGAAAGGAATTTGACGCGGCGGCGCTGGCGGAATTGGCGGATTCCATTGCGGCGGTCGGCGTAATTCAGCCATTGATTGTCCGTCCCATGGTGGGCGGGGGCTATCAGATTGTGGCGGGTGAACGCCGTTGGCGGGCGGCGCAGAGTGCCGGATTGACCGAAGTGCCGGTGATCATCCGCGAACTCAGCGATAAGGAAGTCGATGAAATCGCGCTGATCGAAAATCTGCAGCGTGAAGATCTCAATCCGGTCGAAGAAGCCGAGGGGTACCGTCATCTGATGAACGAATACGGCATGACGCAGGAACAAGTCGCCTCGCGGGTGGGAAAATCGCGCCCGAGTGTTGCCAATTCCGTGCGGCTGCTGGAACTGCCGGATTCCATTCTGGGAATGCTGACGGCGGGAGATTTGACGGTAGGTCATGTACGTCCGCTCCTTGGGCTGCGTGACGAAGACTCGATGGTAAAAGTTGCCTGCATGGCGGTCAAAAAGAAACTGACGGTCAGAGATGTGGAAAAGCAGGTCAAAAAGGAAAAGGGAGAAACCGCCTCCCCAAAAGCCCCGACCGACCGCGACCAATATTTCAATGAAGTCGAAATTGCGCTGGCGATGGCATTGGGGCGAAAGGTCAAGGTACTGGGAACGTCCGGAAAAGGTACGCTCCAGATTGATTTTTATTCCAACGAGGATCTGACCGACCTTGCCAATTTGCTGGGCGGAGAAGTCGATGAAGCCGCGGAATAGCCAAAAACAGGAAAACGGAAAGGGGATTTCAAAGACTGTATCGCTTTGGAATCCTTTTTTCCACCATGAAAGGAGAATGGCATGAAAACAACGGTTTTACGGAGACTGAAACTGATACTGATAGCAATGTTTTGCACTGTTTGCACGGTCAGTTGTGGAAAAACAGAAACGGTTCATCATAAGCAGGTGGAAAATGCTTCCATAGAGACAGAGGTCTTTGCGGAGCAATTCTTTTTAGATTCAAATTTACCCTATGAAAAGATAAATAGTACGGAAATGCTCACGGGTGCGGACGAATATGTGTTTTATATTCCAAACGGGGTGGTTTATCGCACCCTGCATGACAGCATTGTGGTGATTGCGGCGAGAAAGGATTTGCATGAGCCGTCGGATAAGGTCGGAACCGATTACAGCGGTGAACTCTATCCCGTTTTTGACGGGGACGACTCACCGCTTCTCAAATACAGCGCGGCGGGAGATTACGCGATTATGGCGTCTTCCGAGAGTATCCCGGATTGGGATGATGACGATGTGATCGACGCGTTTATGGACTATGCCAGGAAATGACGTAGCATTTAAAATATAATCACTATGATTATATATAAAAAATATCAAAATGATACTGTTATCCTGTGATAGGGAGTAGGAGCTGATAGGTTGATTTGCGTTTACTTTTTGAAATTATCTTGACAACTTCCCGCTGATAAACTATAATAATAAAATATGGCATTTGCCATTCATCTGCAAACGGAAAGGGAGTACACTATGACAAGCCATGACGACGGTGATGGCCGATGAATCTTTCAGCTTCCATTTTGATCCTGCTGGGCGTTACGGTGACGGGCGCATTGGCAACGCTGGCGGAAACAGCCATTCTTTCGGCAAGCCTGACCCGTGCCAAACAGCGGGCGGAAGACAATGAACCAAAAGCGCTGCAACTGGTTTCGCTGCGAACGGAGCGAAAAGTGTCCTTTGCAACATTAATTCGTCTGATAACGGTTTCCTGCGTGTTCATTGCGGCTGTCATTACGCGGCAATCCTTCTATCCCCTGGTGAAAGCATGGCTGATGGATGCCGCCCCGCTGTCTGAAACAGCGGGGTCGTGGCTGTCGATGTTTTCGTTGTCGCTGATCGTGTCGGCATTTATCATCATTCATGTCTCCCTTTTGCCGCGAAAATTCGGCGCGCATTTTGGCGAAACCATCGCCTACGCGGCGGCTGGATTTTCGATCTTTCTGACGCGGCTTTTCGCGCCGTATATTGTGATTCTGCAGGGCATGAGCGGTCTGATTGCCAAGCTGTTTGGCGTGCCGACCCATGCCGGCGAAAAAATTGCCACAGAAGACGAAATCATGATGATGGTGGACGCCAGTGGGGAAAAAGGCGTGATTGAGGAATCCGAGGCGGATATGATCGCCAATATCTTTGAATTCGGCGATACAACCGCCAGTGAAGCCATGACGCATCGCACGGACGTGGAGGCGCTGGAATATACGACCGATGTGCGTCATGCCGTCGGATTCGCGCTGGAAAACGGATTTTCCCGCATTCCGGTCTATAAGGACGATCTGGATAACATTCAGGGCGTGCTGTATGTGAAAGATTTGCTGAAATTTGTGGGCAACGTGGAGCAGTGTGACACACCTGTTTACAAGCTCATGCGCCCTGCCAGCTATATTCCCGAAACCAAGAAGCTCAGCGAGCTGTTCGGCGAGATGACCGAAACAAAAGTCCAGATGGCGATTGTGGTGGACGAATACGGCGGCACGTCGGGCATTATTACCATGGAGGACCTGATTGAATCCATTCTGGGCAATATCCAGGACGAATTTGACAACGAGGATGAGGAAATCAGCCGCGTTGGAGAGAATACGTTTACCATTGACGGCACGGCTTCGATTTATGAAGTATCTGACCTGCTGGGAATCGAGATTCCGGAAGGGGATTACGATACGCTGGCGGGGTATATCGTCAGCACGCTGGGGCGGATTCCGGGTGAGGACGAGCATCCGACCGTCAGGCTGGACGATTACGAATTCATGGTGGAACAAGTCGCCGACCGCCGTATCACGAGGGTTCACGTCACCCATACCGCGTAATGTGCATATAGATTGACAATACAAAACTTAAAATATTCCAATAAGTAATATTTCGGATATTATAACAATTTATATAATATCAATGGTCAGTCGCAACCTCCTGACCTTTCTCCGGACAGAAATCGCTCGGAGAAAAAATCAAAATACGGAGTGATTTTTTTCTATGAACAGACAACAGAAACAACGTAACAGCAAGCTGCTATTCATGGCGAACGCGGGCGTGATCGCGGCGCTATACACCGTGCTGACGCTGGTGCTGGCGCCTCTTTCCTTCGGGAACATTCAGTTCCGCGCCTCCGAAGCGCTGACACTGCTGCCGGTTTTTACACCGGCGGCGATTCCGGGATTGACCATCGGCTGTATCCTGTCCAACGCGGTGGGCGTGGCAACCGGTTCCAACATTGCGGGCTGGATCGACGTGATCTTTGGCAGTGCCGCAACGCTGATGGCGGCGCTTCTCTCCCGCTGGCTGCGCCGGATGCAGTGGAAGGGTATTCCGGTGCTGGCAATCTGGCCGCCGGTGATTCTCAACGCGCTGATTGTGGGCGGAGAATTGGCGGTCGTCTATGAGCTTCCGTTCTGGCTGTGCGCGCTGGAAGTGGGCGCCGGTG
>CAMJHU010000019.1 GCA_946405565.1 uncultured Clostridia bacterium | reverse complement strand
AACCGTAATCATCTATTTGACGCTCATACGCTAAAGGTCCCCAGTTAATAGGTGTGGAAATTTTGGCAATATTTGAGGGCACAATACAAATATCCTGATTTTTTTGTTTAAGAAATCCAGCCAATTTCAATTCAGGTTTTGTTGCACCAAAAGGAGGAAAAACTTTACATGGATTAACTCCTGCTTGAATCATCTCGTATTTTACAGCATCATGAATAAGATTAATCAGAACAGAAGATCGAATCACGGATTCCTTTCCCTTTGCTCCTTCAGTGACAATGGAACATTCCATCAATTGCTTAAACTGAAGCAACTGATCATCTATAAACGACATTCTATTAAACCTCCGGCATAATAGATATTCATTTAAGAATATCTATATTATAAATAATTATAACACGTAAATGAAATATTAATCTTGTTATAATCCTTCAAATAATTCACTGAGGGTTACGTTAAGCCCGTCAGCTATCTTTTTTATATTAACAATAGCGATATTTCTTTTCCCATTCTCAACAGAAGCGAAGTATGTCCTATCCATTCCAATTTTCAAAGCAAATTTTTCTTGACTAAGTCCCATTTTCTGCCGAAGTTCCCGTATGCGATGTCCCAAATCCACTGTTATCATTATAATGTTACCTCCATATGAAATAATTATAGTAGCATACGGTATATATAACAACGGTTTATAAGTAACATAAAGAAAAAGCACAGAAAATCTGTGCTTTTTCTTTACAGGATATTGTCTTTGAAATATCCGTTTTTCGCTTTTTTCTTTACAGATTCTCGGATGTGTCAACCGCCTGAATCATGGAGCGGCACAGCCCGTCGCTGCCGGTGTATTCCTCGCAAAGCGCCGCGATATCCCCGTTCTGCACCATTCTGACATAGTTCTCCGCCAGGCGGGTACACAGTTCCCCGTCCTCCGCCCTTGTGGCAATGACCAACTGGTTTTCGGCAATGGGCGTCTCCACAAAGTGAATTTCCTCGCCCCCCTGACCAATCGCGTACAACGCCTGCGGTTCATCCACCGCCGCGCAATGGGCGTCGCCCTCGGTCAGCATGGTCAGCACGTCTCCCATGCTGCTGCACACCTTGACCTCTTTCAGCCGGCTCTCCATCACTGCCGCGTTATGCAGCTCCACCTGCGCGTCCGAACCGCTCACTACCGCCATGATTCTGCCGCTGACGTCCGCCAGCCGCGTGATGTGACGCTTCTCCAGCGCGATCACCGTCTGCCGGTAATACAGTCCTGTCTCAATCGTGCGCACCGATGAAACCAGTTCCTTCCGCGGCGGCGCGACATTCCACAGGCAGTCCACGCTTCCGTCCAGCAGTTTGTCATAGGCTTCTTCGCCCGATGACAGACGCACGAATTCCGTGCCCACGTCCAGCGCGGCTTTTGCCGCGTTCCGGGCGGGCTGACCCGTCAGACCCGTACCGTCCGCCAGCAGAAACGGCTCGTCCTCCGACGCGGCGCAGGAAACATATCCCACCCGCAGCACGCCGTTCTGCCGTATGGCGCGGATGGTTCCGTCACTTCGGCACGCGGTCAGCAGCGTCAGGACGGCAGCCAGTACCGATACTGCCGTCACAAGGGATATCATACGGTTTCCGACGCTCTTCCAGAACTGTTTCATCGCGACCTGTCCTTTCTGATTGCCCTGATTCACAGGTAAATATTCCGATTTGTTATATCAATCGGTTAAATTACATAAGAATTGGCATATCCTTCCTGCTCCTTGTCGAGAATATCCTGCAGGGTGATACTGTCGAGATAATCGCCGATGACCTTGTACAGCCCTTCCCATATAAACAGCGTGGGACATTCGCCCGCGCGTTCGCAGGCATTGGGCGTCTGCGCCAGACACGCGACCGGCGCGAGCGATCCCTCCGTCAGCCGGAGAATCATACCCACCGTGTATTTCTCCGGGGACTGCGCCAGCTTATAGCCGCCCTGAAAGCCCCGGTTGGTTTGCAGCAGCTCCGGAGAATTGAGCATGGGGATGATCTGCTCCAGATATTTCTTGGAGATATTCTGTCGCTGGGCGATATCCTTCAGCGCCACGAAGCCATCGTCCTTATGCGCCGCCAGATCCAGCATCAGCCGCAGCGCGTAACGTCCTTTAGTGGAGATTTTCATACCGTTCCCCACCTTCCTTCCATTGATCCGGTATGTGCCGGTTTTTCTTTGGTTGTCATTATACCATATTGTCACTAGGTTTTCAAGCGATTCCCTCATTATTTCATGCAAATTCTCTCTCAAAAAACAGAAAAGAAAATTCGGAGAAAATCCTAAAAAGATTTGAAATTACGCGGGTTATTTGCTATAATATATTATCTATAATATGTCGGTAAAAAAACACAGGGAGGACGAGCGCCGTGAAACGACAGAAACCGCAGATTACGATGAATCTCAACAGCGAGGAATCCATTCTGGATGTGCTGATTAAAGCAGATGTGGAGGAATGCGACGTCAACGGATTCCATTTTTTCGACGAGACCGTGGAAGGGCTCAATGTGTCGGATATGGACATTTCCGGCTGCGTCTTTGTCAACTGCAAATTCCGCAACTGCGTGTTTGAAGGCGTGAGCTTCAGCAACTGTCTCTTCAAGGGGTGCGATCTGTCCTTTATCAACCTCAGTCAGGGTACGGTCACGCGTACCGAAATCGTGGAAAGCAAACTCACGGGCGTCAACCTGACCTATGGCATTCTCAACAACGTACTCATCAAATCCACGCCCTGCCGGTTTGCCAATTTCTCCGAGGCGCGCATTGTGGCAACCCAGTTCGTCGCGTGCGATATGAATTCCTGCGCGATGGACAAATGCCGCATCAAGCAGTCCGAATTTATCCAGTGCGATCTCACCGGCTCCAATTTTACCCGTACCTCCCTCAAGGATCTCGACCTGCGCGGCAACCGCATTCACGGTATCGTCCTGCTGGGCGGAGAGCTCGACGGCGCCACCATCAGCACCGGACAGGCCATCGATCTGGTCAAGCTCATGGGCGTTCATGTGGAGGACAAAAAGCCCAAAAAGTCCAATACCTGAGATGAGTGGTTAGTGATTAGCGGAAAGAAGGGAATTTCATGAAGAAGCCGGTCATTACGACCGTGGCAGCGGTGTGTCTGGCGCTGCTGACAGCGGTGCTGCCGGCGCTCCACGCCGCGGAAATCGTGCAGGGCGTGCGAAACGGCGCGCCGGGACAAGCCAGTCTGACGTCGGGAGAACAGCTTCTGACCCAATGCGGCGCCGTTTCGGTGGAAGCCGCCCAACGCAGGGTGGACGCCTCGCGGGAAAGCTATCGGGAAACCGTGGCGGCGGAAAACGTGCGGCAGACCATTGAGGATGAAATCACGCAGATTGAGCGGGGCGAACTGACCTATCGCGAAGTATTCCGCGAGGTGTATATCTGCGGCGATTCGCTGATGTGCGGGCTGGACGTGGTGGGTCTCATCAACGGACGGCACCTCATCGCCAAGGTCAGCGCCAATCTCACGCATCTCGAGGACAATCTGGACCGCCTCATCCGCGCCAAGCCCCGTGTGCTGATTCTTCACTACGGCGTCAATGCCGTCGCCAGCAACGAACCCGCCGCACAGCGCTTTATCAAACGGTACGGCGAGGATATCGAAAAAATCCGCGCGGGCTCACCGCATACCCGTATCATCGTGAGCCTGCTCTTCCCGGTGGACGAAACCATCGCTACCAAACCGCGCTTTACATGGGTGGGACGCTTCAATGAACTGCTGGTGGAAATGTGCGACGAAAAAGGATTGGAATATCTCGATACCACGCCGCTGCTGCGGGAACATACCGAATTCTACACCGCGGACGGCATCCATCAGGATAAAAAATTTTACAGCCAGTATTGGTTTCCCTATATCATGAGAGAAAAGGAGATTTACGCATGAAAGCGCTGCGTATTAAGGAAATTCTCTGCGTACTGCTGACAGTCGCTTTCATCGTGCTGGTGACGCGTCACGAACCCCCGAGCAGCGTGAGCGCGCAGGATATGGCGGCGGCGCTTTGCCGCGTGACCGATGTGTCCGCGCTGGACGAATGCAAAAACGCCGACTTCCGCCGGGAAATGCAGCTCAATCCCAACGATTACGACGGGGTGGTGTTTTATTCATCGCCCAATATTATGGAAGTCCGGGAACTGCTGGTGGTGAAATTGGCGGACGAATCGCAGGGCGAGGCTCTGACCGAATGTCTTCGCAGCCGTGTGGAGGAGAAACGCAAGCTGTTCCACGCTTACGCGCCGGAACAGGAAGCGCTGCTGGACGGGTATGTGCTGGAAAACACAAGAGGATTTGTGCTGTTTGCGGTGAGTGAGAATCCCGAAGCGGTGCGGCAGACATTTAAGGAAACACTGTAAGTCAGGCAGAATTAGCCGCGCAGCGGCGCGGGGTGCAGTAGCTGTCGCTAGCGACAGCTTTGGTAAGCTCCCTGCCGAGGTCAAGGGCGAGTAGCCCTTGCAGGGGACCGGGGGCGGCGCCACCGACAGGCAGGCGAAAGCCTGCCGAGCGAGACGAGCCAATCTCTACAACGGGGAAGGGCGAATCCGGACAGGGAAACCCTCCAAAAGCAAATCAAGCCGCCATAAACCATCCGACAGGGCGAATCCGGACAAGAGAGCCCTCCCCCATCCCTTTTTAACCGGGTACCCGGTCAACCAAATCCGGCGCGGGGGCGCGGCTGAATAAAGGTTGGCATTCATCAACGCTCTTTGGTCCCTCAAAATCGGCAGCTGTCCGGCACGCGTCCGGGCTTTTGTCCCGATGCTCGCGTCGGGGAGCTGATTACGGCAGAGCCGTCCGCGTACTGTGCGCGACGGGTATGGTCACGAAAAATCCCTTTGCTTGGTAAATTGCGCGTGCTTCGCCGCGCGGATGGTCTGGTTTGTTTATTTTTCATTTTTTCATTTTCTTATTTTTTCATAAACGGAAGGAGTGAGGCTTGTATGGTGTTTAGCAGCGCCGTCTTTTTGTTTCTGTTTTTACCGGCGGTATTGGTACTGTATTACCTTCCGGTGTTTTTTTGGAACGACGCTTGGGAAACTGCCCGCAAAAACACGGTGCTTTGTCTTGCCAGCCTGCTGTTTTACGCATGGGGCGAGCCGGTTTATGTGATCCTCATGCTGCTGAGTATCGCCTTCAATTATTACATCGGTCTGGATATCGGACGGCACGCCAACCGTCCTTCCCGCCAAAAGATCATTCTGGCGGCGGCGGTGGTGTTTGACCTGCTGATTCTGGGCTTTTTCAAATACGGCAATTTTCTGATCGACAACCTCAACGGTCTTTTGGCGTGGGATATCGAGCCGCTCCAGGTATCGCTGCCGGTGGGCATCTCCTTTTACACCTTCCAGATTCTCTCCTACGTCGTGGACGTCTATCGCGGCACGGTCAAACCCCAGAAAAATCCCGTGGCGTTCGCGATGTACGTCACGATGTTCCCCCAGCTCATCGCCGGTCCCATCGTACAGTACGCTGACATCGAGAAACGTCTCGGCAAACGGCAGGTCACGCCCGAAGGTTTCTTTGACGGCGTGACGGTCTTTTTGCGCGGACTGGGCAAAAAGGTGCTGTTTGCCAACACCATCGGGCGCTTCTACACCGAAATCGCCGCCGGCGACGTGGTTCACGCGAGCGCCGCCACCATGTGGCTCGGCATCGCCTGCTACACCATGCAGATCTATTTCGACTTCGGCGGCTATTCCGATATGGCGATCGGTCTGGGGCGGATGTTCGGCTTTGAATTCCTCCGCAATTTCAACTTTCCCTATCTCGCCGACAGCATCAAGGATTTCTGGCGGCGCTGGCATATTTCACTCAGCAGCTGGTTCCGCGATTATGTCTACATTCCGCTCGGCGGCAGCCGACGCGGCACCCTCCGCACGGTGATCAATCTCGCTGTCGTCTGGAGCCTGACGGGATTATGGCACGGCGCGGCGTGGAATTTTATCGCGTGGGGCGCTTTTTACGGACTGCTGCTTATCGGGGAGAAATTTGTCTGGGCGGGTATTCTGCCCAAAATTCCCGGCTGGGCGCGTCATATCGGCACCATGATGATTGTCATGATCGGCTGGGTCTTCTTCGCGAGCGACAGCATGGGAGACGCGCTGGTATTCCTTCGCTCCATGTTCTGTCTCAACGGCAACGCGCCGTGGGACGCTTCGTTTGTCTATTATCTCTCGTCCTGCGCCTTCCCGCTGGCGTTGATGAGCCTGAGCGCCTTCGGCATCTGCGACCGCCTGCCCAAGCCCCGCCGGCAGTCGCTTCGCATGGCGGGCAGCGGGATTTTCTACGCGGTTGTACTGGTGCTGAGCGTGATCTGTCTGGTGAGCAGCACCTACAACCCCTTCCTCTATTTCCGATTCTGATGCCAACGACAAGGGAGGTATGACGGTATGGCGGATATGGAAACTACGGAAAACACGCAAGATACGGAAAACACGGAAAACACGGAGCATAAAAAAAACGGAACCGCTGTGCTGTGCGGCATGGGAAGCGTGCTGTTTGTGGCGGGACTTATCGCGGTGAGCGTCTGGGGATTCCTCACGCCTGACCGCCGCCAGTCCGACACCGAAAACCGTCTGCTGCAGTCCTTGCCGGGACTTTCGTGGCAGGTGGTCGCCGACGGAAGCTATATGCGCGAGCTGGAAAGCTATCTGACCGATCAGTTTCCGGAGCGGGATTTCATCGTGCGGTGCAAGACCTATCTCGACCTGCTCTGCGGCAGCCGTCAGCTCAACGGCATCTATCTGGGACGTGACAATCAGCTCTTTGAACCCCAGACGGTTCCCGACGCGGCTCAGGTGGAAACCATTACCGATGGGATTCATCAATTCTGCCGCAATCATCCCGACGCGCAGAAAGCCGTTGCTATCGCTCCCAACGCCACGCTGCTGCTCCAAGATCAATTGCCTTACGGCGTGACGCAGTACGACCAGCGGGAGGTACTCTCGCAGCTGCGGGACAAAATCATCGGGGACGACGCGCCGAACACTCGCTGGATTGACTGTCCGGCGGCGCTGGAAACCGTCACCGACACGCGGCTCTATTACCGCACCGACCATCACTGGACCACGCGCGCCGCCTATGCCGTGTTCCGTGACATCGCCGCGCAGTGGGAACTGCCTGCCGATACGGTGACCTACGACTTCGCGCTTGTCACCGACCGTTTTCAGGGGACACTGGCTTCTTCCTCCGGCATTACCCACATCTACGACGACATCGAAATCTGTATGCCGCACGGGTTCGAGGGCATGAGCGTGATCGAATATGAAAACGAAAATCTCAAAACCACCACCTTCTTCAACACCGAGAAGCTCCGGGGCGCGAATGCCTACGAGGTCTTTCTGGGCGGCAACTACGCCAAGCTGGTAATACAAAACGCGGCGGAAAACAATCGCACGCTGCTGGTGCTCAAGGATTCCTACGCCAACTGCATGATTCCGATGCTGGCGCCGTATTTTTCCCAGATCATCGTGATCGACCCCCGCTATTACAACGATTCCGTCGAGGGCTGTATGCAGGATTACGGCGTGACCCATGTGCTGTTCCTCTACAACCTCAACACCTTCCTCTCGGATCGCTCCCTCGCCGACACCATTGAATAATGCGGAATTCGGAATGCGGAATGCGGAATTGATATGCAGGGTTGACGATTATCTGAAAATGATGTATGATAAGTCTATCATCTAAAAAAGCCTTTCGTGTTTTCAACGATTTAACATAAAACTGTGGAAAAAAGGACGTGTATGGGTTATGGTAACTCCAAGGCTGTCGTCTTGGCAGACAAAAAATCATTATCGCTCCGACGGCGATGTGGTCTATGGCGTATATCAGGGGTGCGGCTTTTCGGTGAGTGAAGAGGACGACGGCGGTCTGCTCTTCATCTTCATGCTGACCCCCCGCGACGACGACGCATTTGACGATCTGGAGGACGCGCTGGCGGATGACGGCGGCGACATCGCCGAAGCGCAGGTCGGCGACGTGGAGGGCTATCTCGCCCTCTTTTTCGACCAGAGCAGCGGCAGCGTTTCGCCGCGCACGATGGACGGCGTGCTGGATTTTGTCGCGGATCAGGCGAGAGCCTGCGGATTCCGCGTGCCGAATACCTGCGTCAAGTGCGGCGCACGCGCCACAAAGCGCTCCTTTGTGGACGGTATGGTGCAGCCGCTTTGTGCCGATTGCAGCGAGGAAAACCGCCGGCAACACCGTGCCGCCGCCGCCAAGCCCGAAAAACGTCCCGCGCCTGCCCCGATGACCGATGAAGACGAGCGTTACACCGCACAGTATACCCCCATCGTCGCGGACGACAGCAAATACGACGATTCCTACGACGAATACGCGGGCATGGCAACTGACGAGAGCCGTTACCGTACCACGCAATATCCCCCCCGTTCCCGTCAGGAGGACAACAATCCCTCCCCGATGCCCCGGTTCGACGCGACGCCCATTGCCTTCAACGACGACGGCGAGGAGGAATACCGCGAACTGGTGGGCGAAACCGGCGAACATTCCGCTACGCGGCGCGAGACGCACATTAACGGCAGTGCCGCGATGGGGTTCGTGGGCGCGTTTCTGGGCGCCGCGGCAGGCGTGATTCCCTATATCATCGTGGCGCTGGGACTGAAATTCCCGATGGCGGCGCTGTGCTTCCCCGCCGGTATGATGGCGGTGTGGTGCTACACGCTGCTCAAGGGACGGAAATCCATGGTCTTTGGCATGAGCGTCAGTATCGGCGTGAGCGCGCTGCTGTCGTTTGTCACGATGTGGCTGTGTATGACCGTGTTCAATATGAACCAGAGCCGTTCCTTCAGCGCCGCTATGAGCTATCTCTTCAGCGAACAGATGACGTTCTTTGTCTTCAATACGATCTTTGCCATTCTGGGCGCGGCATTCGGCGCGCTGTTCATGATTGTGGTCATGGCAAAGTATATCGGCGACGAGGATTGATTTAAAACAAGGGTACGCAACCAGCGGAGCGAATGCGGAGCGCGGGAGTCGAGGGGGGCGAGCCCTCCTCGCAGGGGTCCGGGGGCAGCGCCACCGGCGGGGAGTGGGGCAGCGCCCCACGAGGCAGGCTTTAGCCTGCCGAGCGAGACGAGCCACGATCCGCGACGGGGTCGGGCGAATACAGAAAATGAACCCTATCCGGATATACCGACCCCGCATTTAATGAATAATGAATAATGAATAATGAATAGTGAATAGTGAATAGTGACAGGGAAGGAGACACATGGAACTATACGAAACCAAACAACAAGAGACAACCGCGCTGCTGGTGGGCGTTGACCTCGGCGAAAGCGACACCGAAGAATCTATGGCGGAGCTGCGGGAGCTGGCTCGCACGGCGGGCGCGCAGGTCGCGGGCGTGATGGTGCAGAAGCGTCCCGCACCCGACACGGCAACCTGCGTGGGCTCGGGATTTCTGGAGGAAATCGGTGAATTCTGCCGCGCCAACGACGTCAGCCTCATCATCTTCGACCGCGAACTCTCCCCCATTCAGATGCGCAACATCGAAGACGCCACCGACATCCGCACGATTGACCGCACCATGCTCATTCTCGATATTTTCGCCGGAAGAGCGCGTTCGAGCGAGGGCAAGCTGCAGGTCGAACTCGCGCAGCTTCGCTATATGCTGCCCCGTCTGACCGGCAAGGGCATTGCCATGAGCCGTCTGGGCGGCGGTATCGGCACACGGGGTCCGGGTGAAACCAAGCTCGAAACCGACCGCCGTCATATCCGCGGAAAAATCGACAATCTGAAAGAAAAACTCGCCGAGGTCGCCGGACAGCGCAGCCGTTATCGGGAACGCCGTCGGCGGGACGGCATTGTGACGGTCGCCATTGTGGGCTATACCAATGCGGGCAAGTCCACGCTGCTCAATAGGCTGACCGACGCGGGCGTGCTGTCGGAGGATATGCTGTTCGCCACGCTCGACCCGACGGCGCGGGCGCTCACCCTGCCCTCCGGCGGAAACGTCATGCTGGTGGACACGGTAGGATTTATCCGCCGCCTGCCCCATCATCTCATCGAGGCATTCAAGTCCACCCTCGAAGAAGCCGTGGAAGCCGACCTGATTCTGAATGTCTGCGACGGCTCGTCGCCGATCTTCCGCGACCACCTTCGCATTACCGGCGAACTGCTCGCCGAACTCGGCGCGTCGGGAAAGCCGGTTCTGACTGTCATCAACAAAATCGACGCCGCTGACCCGGACAATCTGCTGGGGGTGGAAGGCGTGCGCATCAGCGCCAGAACCGGCGAAGGTCTGGACGCGCTGCTCACCGCCATCGAACAGGCGCTCCCCGTCCGGAAGGTGCGGGTGAAGCTGTGCTTCCCCTTTGCCGATATCGGGCGCTCTACTGTCGTGCGGGAAAACGGCACCGTCTTTGCCGAGGAATACACCGCCGACGGGCTGGAACTCGACTGCCTCATCGACACGGTGACTGCCGAACGGCTCAAGGAATTTGTAATGCGGAATGTGTAATTCGGAATGCGGAATTCGGAATGCGTAATTTGTAATGCAAAATCGGAATATTACATTTTGGAATTTTTGATTTGCTTTTTCATCGGTCTGCTGTTTTTATATCAAAAATGGCAGACCGATTTTTTTGATTTTGCGTGATTGCGGGGCAAACTACGAGCGAAAGGAGTGATGACTAATTGAACCGCATACAGAAAATTGCCATGTCGGTGGCGTGCGGAACGGTGCTGTCGGCGGCATTTCTGGTGACATCGATCTATCGCACCTTCGCCGCACAGCCAAAACGCCCCGGAACCGCTTCCTCCACCAAGGCGGCTGCGTCGGATACGTCAGATACGTCAGTCACACAACCTACCGCTCCTGCCGCTCCGCCGTCCCTGCCGGATCCTTCCTCCCTCAGCACCAAAAAAATCTGCTGGGGTCAGGGAACCCATTTTGATAACCTCAACCGACCGCAGGACGCGGTGGACGCGCAGCGGAAATACGGCAGTCTCGGCGGTCACTTCGTGGACGATACCGAGGAAAAAATCCTTTATCTGACCTTTGACGAGGGATATGAGAACGGTTACAGCGACGATATTCTCGACACGCTCAGGCAGAAAGGCGTCAAGGCGACCTTCTTCATTACCGGCGATTACGCCAAGCGCGAGGGTGAACTGGTGCAGCGCATGATTGACGAGGGTCACACCGTCGGCAACCACACATGGAAGCATTATTCCATGCCTGAAAAATCGCTCGATACCTGCCGCGAGGAAATCACCCAGCTTTCGGACTATGTGGCGGAGCAGTATCATTATCAGATGACCACGCTCCGTCCGCCCAAAGGGGAATTTTCCGAGCGCACGCTGGCACTGGCAACGGAAATGGGCTATTCCACATGGCTCTGGAGCTTTGCCTATAAGGATTGGGACGTGAACACGCCCGGCGACCCCACCGCTTCGCTTCAGAAGCTCTGCGACAGACTGCACCCCGGCGGTATCTACCTGCTCCACGCGGTATCCTCCACCAATGCCGCGATACTGGGGGATTTTATCGATAAGGCGCAGGCGGAAGGGTATCGGTTTGTCACGCCGTAGCAGCCAAGCCGGAGCAGGGCAGATTCTTTGAAAATCCATCAAGGCTAAAAGCCCCGGAACCTTCGGCGCACAAACGCCGTTGATTCCGGGGCTTTTCATCAAAAGAATATCATCATCCCCCAACGGAGACTGATTTTACCATCTTTCATTGTACCGACTCGCATACGCTTTGACGATTTCACTCCCGTTGGCGCGATCCAGCGTCCAGCTGGCGAGATGAGGATTGTAATCGCTGCAGAGATTGTAATAATTGCAGATGGTCATCATACCGCCTTCGGCATCCGAACGGATATTGCTGACCATCTGCAATTATTACAATCTCTGCAGCGATTACAA
>CAMJHU010000018.1 GCA_946405565.1 uncultured Clostridia bacterium | reverse complement strand
ATCGTAAAATGATACGTTCCCGCTTCCAGTCCGTTTTCGGCATAATAGAACGCTTCGGGCGCGTCAAACTGCATCGCTGTGGGAAAGCAGTCATGCAGCTGCAAGGTCAGACTATGGGTAAACTGCGGGTCGGCGGGTGTGTCGTGGTCGATGCCGATCACGTCCCAGACGAGATTGACGCCGTTCCGCAGGCAGGTAAACTGATCTCCGATGGAGAAAAATTTCCCCGCCATACCCGCGCGCACGATGTCCTGCACCATGCTCCACGATGTCGGGGCAACACTCCCCTCCGTACCGGCTTCCTCGTCAGCGATGGCATGGAGCAGAGCGGTGATCCGGTCGGTTTGTTCCCGGAATGCCGCACCCGATACCGACATCAGTAGGGGCGTGTTCAAATGGTTATACACAGCTTTAACTTCTTTTACAGTTACAATCTGATCATTAATATCCAATGTCTTCACCTCAATAATTTCTTATCTATTGCAAGTTAAGTTCCGCAATAAAATCAGCATAAGGAGCAATCTGTAGATCAGTCTTGTTCCAATAATCAGATAGATCAATGCTTGCTGAATTAATATTCCTGTAGTTGTCTCCGTCGAAAATATATTCATCATATATGGTTTGCTCATTAGAATCGGAGTTCAACACAAGATAAATGATGCCTTTTTCTCCGTTGACTGGCAGTGTATTGACAACTTGACATCTTCTATCTGTCAGTTCCGCCAAAGATTGGAGAATAAAATTTTTCGCCAATACATATGCAATCAATCCATCCATTTTTTCACCACCCGTGTTACAATTGATGCCACTCGTAATCGTTTCCGAGAATCCATACGCTTGAATCTTCGATACAGATACAGGTTGATCCAGCTCTTATTTTTTCTCTATCCGTCGGCAGAGATTGGATATCGCTCAACGTGTCCGCTGTAATTTCAAATAAATTCCGAATATTATTTTTATCGGCTTTTGTCAAGATGTACATAATAACCTCCCCCGTTTTCTATCAAACAATTTCCGTACCTGCGTATGCGTACCAATTTCCCCACGAAGCTGTCTCGCTGCCATCGGGAATATAGTAATGCCGGACGTACATGATTTCAGGTCTTCCCAAGTACCATAGTGTCTGCATATAGCGATCTTTTTTTGACATCTTGGTGACTTCCATCCGGAAACCTGAATATGCGCTGCTTCCAAGCGGTGCATTGAGGATTGTCTGTGCTACATCCGTGTTACCGCAATAATACGCGCCGCTTGTGACGCAATTGTTGAGGTTGTCACCGGAGACCAATCCCGAACCGATATTGTCGAATTGACAAGTCGTTATTTCCGCATACCCTTGATAAAGAGAGATTTCGCTGGGTGTATATGTGTTACCGTCGTTGGTAACTACTACCGAAGCTATACCTGATTTCTGCGCATAAAAAGTCAGATAACAGTCATTCCCAATCTTATGCATAGAACCATGCCCGACCGCCTCATTTGCACCGCTGTAAAGAGTAACCACATACGGTGCCGATGGAAATGTGCCGTGACATACCACGGTATAAAATCCCTTTTCAACAGAGGTGGAAAAAGAGTGAAGATTTGAGTAGGTATTCTGCGAAATGCTTGTTGATACACTGGACCCGATTACCGTTTCCAGCCGCTTGACTGGATTGAAAACACTGCCCATCGGAAAAGTTGCGCCATAGGTAAAATACGACAGCGCACGCTTGTTGATACGCAGACCGACTGATCTCCCGTCGGACTTCACAGCACCATCCCACGCTTCAATTACACTTACGTGAGTATCGCTTGCGTTAATAACAATCGCAACATGATCAATACCAAGATAACGAGTGCCATCCAAACCGGAAAACAATATATCCCCCGCTCTGATTTGATGTTTGCCATCAACCCGATACAAATAGCCGTGTTTCTTTGCGTACCGTGCGAGTGCCTGTGAGGTCAGATAGCGATTGGATATTTCAGTATCCGAGGGATTTTCAGTACGTCCAAATGGCACGGTATCATCAAAAACCACGCCCCAATGATGTCCAAGATTAACGGCATTGCCGCTATATCGACTGTTTTCAAATGTTACGCCGTTAATAACCGCGTCCACAAAGGAACTGCACACAATGCCATACCGTCCGTTCGCAGCATTGTCACCCAACGAATCGGAATACAAGCCATGACCGGTTTCGTATAAGATATTCCCGACACTGCCATCTGCGGTGTAAGCATAGTCGAAATAACTCTCAGCGCACCTGAGCATTTCCGTGACGGTGCCTGAATCAACCGTATTATGGTTTATGATGATGCCCGCGGTGGAATCATCATCCTCGCTATCGCTGTTAAGCCCGATGTACTGAAGAAACTCTTCTGTTTCTGCCGTAGCTTCTTCCAAAACCTGTTGAGCAATTGTCCTGCAATTCTCATTAATACCATTTTTGCCGATAGCATCCACAATGGCAGGCAGCGTTGCTCTTCGAACAGATTCTTTTGTTGTTCCATTAACGGTTTCCTGTTGTGTAATAAGGATGCTTGCAGCATCTTTTACGCTGCTGGTTGTCTGTTTTTCTGTGAGTTTTACAATACCCATCATCTACACCTCCTTATCTGAACGCAATAAAGCGATAGGTTTCGCCGAATGTGTTTGTTCCAATATGGTTTTCGGCATTGTAGTTGACCCAGAATCCATTGGTTCCTATCAACAATGCCGTGTATAAATTATCCCACGATTCTTCAACAGCGTCCCCAGCCAGTAAAGCACCAACACCGTGCGTCCTCACAGCAAGTCCTCCGCAGACACCGTTGGTATCACTGTACATTCTACCGTTATCATCGACAAGTAAAACTGCCGATGGTGTAAATTGGAGCGGAATAAACCGTTTTACGTTTCCGTTACCAGAGTAATAGCCAAAGTAGGCATGACTATGATTAGAAGCAGACGCTCCGATTTTTTCAGGCGTAATCGAGTGAGGATTACTTGCTGTAAGATGAAGGATAAGCGCGTTGATAGCCTTTTTCACTTTTCCGAGAAAAGTACTCATTTTCTCGCCGCTTGCAGGTTCCTGAAGGGAAGAAGCCGTGGCATATTGGATTGCCATATTGCCGGGCGATACGTTTTCCACATTTCCCAGACCAATCTGTTCCTTATTTACGCCGTGGGGATTGGTGAAATCGCGCCGGTGTTCTTCAAATGCCTCGCGTGTGATATAAACCGCACCTTCTCCAATCGTAGCGGATACTTCCGTAGCATCACCAATCATGGCAGCTATTGTCAAGGAAATTTCAATGGTCTTTCCCACATCGTTTGCGGGAATATATTCATATTGTTCGCCGGAATGACAGTAAGCGTAGAGAACGTCGTTACCGTTTGAGTCTTCCACAAAAATGCCGGTTTCTACCCAATTGAAACCTGACGTCAGATTACTGTTGTCGAAGCTGCAAGTCAATTCGACATGATCTGTTCTTTTTTTGAATTGAGTAATCGGGATAGTAATGAGAGGATTGATCAGATCGGTTAGCGTGTTCTGTGTCGCCGGGACAGAGGAAGAACAGGTTAAATTAGTCGAATTAACATTCCATCGGGTGCCGTTATATTCGTACAGCACCGAATTGGCAGTATCATACCACCAATCGCCGGATGACGGGGAAGCGGGCGCAGAAGAGGAATAGGTAAAATCCACATCACTTTGAGACCATGCGGATAGATACGTTTTCAGAATATCATTCTCGGTGTCATACCACAAATCATCGTTATATGCTTTCACAGGCGCTGTGGCTGAATAGGTAAAGGCATCTCCGGAATCCTCCAAAAACAGCAGCCCATATTCTTTCAGAACGCTGCGCGCTGAATCGAACCACCAGACACCTGCGGTCGGAGAAGCAGGTGCAGTAGCTCCGTATGAGAAAGCGTGCTGACTGGTTTCCCATGTTTCCTGCGTTTCATCATACGTTTTCAGAATATCATTCTCGGTGTCATACCAGTAATCGCCATTTGATGGCGAGGCGGGCGCAGAAGACGAGCAGGTGATGGTGGCACTGCTCGTCTTCCACCCATTGCCGTAGGTGTAAAGCTTGTGAGTATTGGTATTGTACCACAAATCGTCTTCAGACGCTGAGACAGGCTCTGTGGTTTGCACAGAAATCGTTTGAGCGGTTTCAAACCATGACACAGTAAAACGATATAAAATCTCATTATCGGTATCATACCAATAGTCACCGTCCGATGGTTCATCTGGCGCGGAACCGTTGCCGATTTTAATCTTTGTGAAATTCAATGGTGAACCGGATAATGCTTCAATCAACGACAATCGACCGGCATCAGTTAGTCTGGGAATAATTTCCATAAAAACACTCCTCTGCTATATTTAATCTACAAAGATGTTACCGTTCTCATCTTTCAGTGTGTTCCATAATTCATCCACAAGCCATGTCATCTTAGATACGCCTCTGCGATCCCATTTTGTGATGGTGAGACGTTTGGACTCATGGATTGCCGATGCCACAAAAATGGTAACTGTCCCTTTTTTCGGCAAATGAATTGTGTATGCTAAATGCGACGGCTTGACTGTGTTGATACGGGAAATGAACGCAGAATAATCAATCAGAGAATTTTCTCCGCTTCCTACGGATACGGAGAAAGTGTAATGGTTGTTATCCTCCACAATGTCTATTGTGCGTCCGGTTAGTTCCTTAAGTATTTCTTCAAATACAGCGGGAGACAATGCCCCTCTTTTTCTGCTTTTTATCATTACGGCTCGACGGCGCTCTTCAATATCTTTGGATTCGTCGGGAGTAATCCCGTAGCGCTCCTCCCAGTAGCGCATTCCCCATGTGCAACGTTCAATGAAGCACTGATCTCTAAGGCTCTCTACGAGCGCCCGCGCTTCATCCATTTCCAGTCCCATGACCTGATAAAGCCATTTGCCGACATACGATTTATCATAAATCGGTGAGACCATGCCGACCATGCGCTGAGCGGATTCGCTTGTGGGAAATTTTTCTAAATCGGAACTCATATGTTACACCGCCTCTGCTGCCGCGTCAGTTGTGAAAGTGCCAAGCTCAGGGTATTCATCTTGATGGATGGTAATGTTGGCAGTGGAACCATTGATTGTAAGATTGGAATAATCGTTTACGCCGTCTACTCCCATGATCAGCGACCCGATATAATTTCGTTTGATGACGACTGCACTCTTGAAATAGGAATGAAAGCTGTCTTTGATCTGATTGATTACGGTGTTGTAATCGCTTCCGTCTGCAAGCGTAAGGAGGCAGGAAACATTGATTGTTTTGACTGTCGGAGCAGCGACTGTAACAGTTGCCCCGATAGGCGCGAGCCGCATGTCTCTGTTAGCGGGAGAAACAATATGGTCGTATACAGCGCTGACAACGGTGCTGTTGGCTGGTTCCCCGTTAAGGTCAAGAATGACCACCTTGACTGTTCCGGCTCCGTCCCATTCGGGGATCACAATAACGTTGCCCACGCCGCTTACTTCTTTTGCCCATCTCTTATAATCAGCGTCGCAGCCGACGAATGAAACATCAGCGTTTTCGAGATATTCCCTGATTCGCTCGCGAAGCGTGTCATCGTCTTCTTCCTCTGTACCATTGATAAATGCCGAACTGTTGGTAATACTGACAATGCCGACAATCGGTTGAACCATGATGGTGATTGTGTTGGCGGCGACATTCCCAATCGTTCCGCTCTCCTGGGCTTTCACTGATAATTCGAGCGACCCTTCGCTGCCTATGATGTAATGCGAAACGGTTTCAAAAATCACAGCTTCCGTGTCACCGGCGGCTGGTACAGCAAATTGAAATCCGGATGGGATAATTGTACCTGGCGAGCCAGTGATTGTCACGGTGCCCGATGCGGCAATACCGGCGCGGCGTTTCAGATTATATGCGGCAGCGTGGTAGTCAAGATATACACCGTATGCAAACATATAGTGCATCAGTTTGACCGCTTCCATCATCTCAAATTCCAGCAGTTCCGCTTTTTCAATTGCGGTGGGCTTGGTGAAATCCCACGGGAATCCACCTTCGGTATCATCTATATCGTCAGGCAGATTCTCCATCATGCGCTGATGAATCGTATCCGCATCCTGTTCATCAAGCCATGCGGGAGTAACGAATGTACTTATGTCTGACATGTACTCACCTCGTTAAATTGAAAAATTACTGCTGATAGTGGCTTCTTCCCAGCCTTTGCCTTTTACGGTAAATGCAATATGTAATTCATCGGCTGATCGCGAAAATTGAAAATTTTTCACATACTCTGTGTGTACATTAACCATTAAGGCTTCGGTAATCGTTTTTTCAAGCGCAGATTCCACTGCCGCACCGTCCGATTCTGCGAGAGCCGATTCCCACTCAATTCCGATATCGGTCGAATAAGCCATATAAGCGTCGCGTTCTGTTTCCACTACTTTTCGGCACCATTGGATATAAGCCTCCTGTCCCGTGGAAACCGTCATGCGGTATGCGGAATCCATCCGGAAATCGCCGGTCTCAAAATCAAAATAGACACTTGGTTTATAGGGACGGGTTTCCTCTTGCCCTTGTATATCTATGTCAGGGACATCAAAAACCGGAAAAAGCTGTTCTGCCATGCAAAAACACCCCCTAGCCGATCGTGTCAGCAGGAAAGATGACGTCGATTACAACAGCGTCATTTTGAATCCATGCCACAATAACATGATCTCCGGCTTGTAATGCCGGTTCGGTGGTTTCGCCGATCACATAGGGGCGGGTAAGACGTTTTGTAATCAGATAGTCGGATTGAGGGATAGCGTGCGGAAATGTGTTTGTCAAAAGGCTGAAATCACTTTGAATGACGCCAAAATCCAGTACCATAGTACTGAATGCCTCTCGTTCATTTTGGCTCCTGTTGAATAAAACCCTCGCAAGATGATTTATCCCACTATTATTGTTCACATCAAACCCTCCTCATGCT
Source organism: uncultured Clostridia bacterium (assembly GCA_946405565.1). Classification (GTDB taxonomy): domain Bacteria; phylum Bacillota; class Clostridia; order Oscillospirales; family Acutalibacteraceae; genus RUG762. The sequence continues at coordinate 5,061 of CAMJHU010000018.1, read as the reverse complement.
TTGAATTTGCTTAATTTCATGGTCATGGAACGTCCTTTAACGTCATGCTGAATCGATTCGATCACGGCGTATCCTGTATAAATCCAACAGGATAACTTCACCTTATCTCCGCGACGGATAAAGGGAACATCAGGTGCCTGAACAGACAGCGTTTCAATGGGCTGTCCTTCTTCGGAAAGAATCTGTTTCGCGGCGGATTTGGCAGAGGCAAGGCTGTCGTCATGTTGTCGGACGTAAATGCGCTGTCGTTTGCCATATTGGGTTTTGCCCTTAACGATAGCCTCCACTTTTTGCCGTTTATTTTTGGTCTCTGTGGCAACAACCTTGACGACCGTTACCATTTGGCCGGTACTGATTTTGTAATTGACCGTTCCCAGATTCAGCCCTTCTTCAAAAACATATACCGTTGTATTACCTGCTCGCGGAAGTACAGAAATCTTACCCTTGATGGCTCTCACGATACACTTTTTTGCCCCATGTTTGTGGGCATTTGCCAGCAGCTCAAGAATAATATCGGACAGAAATTCATTCTTGAAAATAGTCTTTGCGTTTTTATTGGCGGGACCGTTGTATGTGCCGATTGGAATTCCCCAATCCTTACAAATAGACAATATCGCCGCTTTGGTAGTGACGCCGGAGGAAATATAGCGATTATCCTGAGAAGATTGCAAATCGTAAAGCTCATCGTATCCTTCCAGCCTGATTACATTGTTTTCGCCGCTGATTTGTGGCGACCATTCTGTGATTTTCGCTCTTGCCACTTCGGTTGATTTGCCTTCGTTTTCGGCGGTGATAACGATACAACAGTTGGGCTTTGTCAGACTGGAAATCCGCTTGCCATGATAGAAAATGTTCGCAAGAGAGACAGACACTCTCATAGCGATTTCACCTTCATTTTCCTGCCACGAAGCATCGGTTACTATGTCGGTAAGATTGAGCTGTTCTCCGTTTTCGCGGATAAGGTAGACCTTATATGAAATTTTACTGATGTCTAACATGGAAGCACATACACCTGCCCAGCCTTGATTTTATTGGGATTGCTGCCAATCATCTTCTTGTTCATTCGATAGATTTCCTGCCAGCGGGAACCTTTTCCGAGTTTTTTCTGGGCGATAATCCATAGAGTATCACCCTTTTTTACGGTGTATGTTTTGGTCTGTTCGGATTGCGTGATGGTATCAGCACTTTTCTTTTTGCTGGAAGCTCGCGTACCGCTTGAAATGTTATTGCTTGTTTTTGTGCTTTTAGTGGTTTTAGCTTCCTTGGTGGTGTAAACCTTAACGCTCTTCGCTTCGGTAAACGTTATGCTATACTCTACATCTCCTGCTCCGCCTTTGTATGTGTGATCAAAGGTGGAAAGATAAACCTCGCAGTTGAGAGATGTTCCCGTAAGCATAAGAATAATGTGTGTACCTTTTTTGCGCCAGTTATCCAGCACCGTCACCATTTCCTTCGGAGGCTTCCAGTGCTGCTTTTTGATGAACGGCAGTTCCCGACGGCTTGCGCCGGGAAACACGCCGTTCCAGGAGAATTGACGGAGTTTTTGACCGTTCGGCATTTTTACTTCGCCAGTATTGATGAAATTGTACGAGATGACATTGGTGCTGGCTTTTGCCTTCACATTGTCGGGGAGCAGGGATAAAGCGTACTTTTTCCCTGAGCTTTTTTCCGTCATATACAAGTCCATTTATGCCACCTCGCCTTTTATAGGCATATTTGAGAATACACGAGCCAGCTTTTCCGCGAGCTCATCACTGATATCGTCCACCATCTCACGAATATGCGCTTTGATGGTTGCCACGATGCCGTCTTCATCCATGCCACTGTTTTGAACATCAATTATAAACTGGGGATTGATTTCTACTTTGATATCAAAATGATTTTCCGCATTGGTGCCGGTGTTGCTGCCGGTGGTATTGGTAGATACCGCAGCAACAGCAGTGCTTCCATCGGAATGATCATCTGAAAAATTGTCACTGTACGGATTCATGCCAAGCGCCCTGCCCGTTTGCGCCCACAAGTCAATACCACGCTGATTCTTTGAGGCTGACAGCGGAATAATGGCTTCGGGGCCATCTTCAGCGACCATAGCCATATGCGGCGCGTTCATGATACCGCCCCATGCGTGTCTGCTGCTGACAAGCGAGAACTGCGGAGATATGTGCTCATCAAAGCGGCTTGGCACATCGTTTGCAGGCTGTACACCGAGAATCTGACCGGCTTTCTCCCACAAGTCAATACCACGCTGATTCTTTGAGGCTGACAGCGGAATAATGGCTTCGGGACCATCTTCCGCGACCAGCGCCATATGCGGTGCGTTCATGATACCGCCCCATGCGTGCTTGCTGGTAACGAGCGAAAGGTGCGGAGTAGTTCTGGCTGCCGTCTTTGTATCCTCTTCTTCGGAAGGCTGTACGCCAAGAATCCGACCGGCTTTCTTCCAGATGTCAATGCCGCGCTGGTTCTTGCCCTTCGACAAGGGAATGATCGCTTCGGGTCCGTTCTCGGCGACCATAGCCATATGCGGTGCGTTCATGATACCGCCCCATGCGTGCTTACTTCCGCTTTTGCCGGTGGCATCGCCGTAGCCTGCTCCGAAGGATGCGGTTACTCTGCTCCAAACGGTACTCAGCCACGATGTGAGACTGGTAAACCATGAATGAATGGCTGACCAGATGTTACCGGCTATAACAGGAAGTGCGGCGGCAAACATAACACCTACGCTTGCCCATATTTTAGCAAAGAAACCGGGAAGTGTTGTTGTGAAAAACGGAACGATCTGATTGTTCCACAAATTACTTGCCCATGTCGGTAGAGTGCTGTTGAAAAACGTTGAAATATTGCTCCAGAAATTGCTGAAAAATGCGGGAAGGCTGATTGTGAAAAAAGGCACAATATGACTATTCCAGACGTTGGCAGCCCATGTCGGCAACGTGCTTGTGAAGAACACATCAAGATTGCCCCAAAAATTATCGAAGAAATCGGGGAGGTCTACCGTAAAGAACGGAACAATATGGTTTGTCCACATATCGCTTGCCCATGTCGGCAGCGTGCTTGTGAAGAATAGCCCAATCTCTGTCCAAAGGTCTTTTAATGCTTCCGGCAGTGTCTCCGTGAAGAACGGAACGATATGTTCGTTCCAAATATCTGAAGCCCATGTAGTAACATCTGCAAAGAACAGACCAACCGTGGTAAAAAGATTGTCGACCGCGTCCGGAAGTGTCTCCGTGAAGAACGGAACGATATGTTCGTTCCAAATATCTGAAGCCCAAATGTAAACATCGGAGAGGAACGAGCCGATAGAATCCCACAGATTACCAACGACTTCCGGAAGTGTTTTCGTAAAGAAAGGAACGATATGTTTTATCCAGATGTCGGAACCCCATGTAGCCACATCGGAGAGGAACGAGCCGATAGAATCCATGAGATTGCCTACCGCATCAGGCAATGTCTCCGTAAAAAACATTTCCAGTTTACCTATTGTGTAACCTAAAGCATAGGGAAGAACCACCGTAAGCTGTATCTCTATGTTTTTCCAAAAGTCGCTCCATGCTTTGGGAATCGTTTCTGTGAAGAAGGAAACAACGCTTCCTTTCAACGTATTCCACCACGATGGAATGCTTTCCATGAAAAACGAGCCAACAGAAGACCATAAACCGTTCCATGCGTCTGGGATTGTTTCTGTGAAAAATGATGCAGCTTTCTCTTTCAAGCTTCCCCACCACGATGGAATGCTTTCCGTGAAGAAAGAACCTACGCCGTCCCAAAAGCTGTTCCAACTGTCCGGTATGGTTTTGGTGAAGAAGTCGGAAACGTCTTCCTCGAAGAATTGTCTTGTCGCTTCCAAAGCGTCGCTGAGGAACCCGCCTTCGTCTGTGCTGTCGCTGATAGCTTTACCTGCCTTATCGCCGCCGAACAAAGCGCCAACACCGCCAATGCCAGCGCCTATCAATGCGCCCACAGGACCTGCTATTAATGCTCCGATTCCTGCACCAATCGCCACTGCACCGGCTTTCGTTCCGGCTGTCACATATTCATCTTTTGTCCCTTTTGTGTCGCCGCTTTTGCTTTTATTGTAGCCCTGATACACGTCTATTCCCGCCGAACCAAGCCCAAGAAGACCGCCAATGATTCCGAGGATCTCCGCCCCGCCTATCGCCGCCATTCCTGCAACGGTAGAAGCAGACGCGCCGGTGGAGGACGCAAAACCGCCCAGACCGGCTACCAAGGCATTTGATGTTGTACCGACAGCGACAGATTGACCTGCGGCTCCCGCTATCGGTGCCCATATCGTGTACTGCCCCGCTGCTGTTCCTGCAACACTGCCGCCAAGTGCCGGCATACCAAAGACGCCGCCGCCAAGCATAGATGAACTGCCGGATGTCAGCATTTTGGCAGCGACGCTTCCTGCGAATCTGCCAAGTAACGAGGGAACTACTTGTCTTGTAAATTCACTCGTAGCTAATTGTTCCGCAGCTTGAGCGGCTTTTCCTGCCGTATTGCCGGTGTTATGAACGATTTTCCCATAGACATTTACGATGTTTCCTTTGACCGTGGCAGTCGTACAATGCGTCACAGAATTACCTGAATCTCTGCCGCTTCCCGAGCCTGTTATTCGCTTGATGAACTGCGTTAATGTGTGCAGTCTTCCGGCGATACCCGTAATAAGGTTAAAGCCGACGACGGCACCAATAGCCGCAACGACACCTTTGTTTTCCGAAGCCCAGCGTTTCAGTGCTTTCGTGATCTCATTGGTGTCAAAGCCGTCCCTGAAACCGTCAATAAACGCAGAACCCGTTTCTCTGCCTTTGCTGAGAACCGCTGAAACATCTATGCCCAACGCCGCCAGCAGCAATTCGGAAATGCCTTTTCCAAAGAATTTGCCTATGTCTTCCAGTTTACCGGACAGCCATGTTTCACCGGTGGAAGTCCACCATTCCGAAAACGGTTCCTGTATGATCTTGCCCCACGCTATTTTGAGTTTGCCCCATATGTCGGCATTTGCCCAATCCTCGCCGGACGTAAAATCGTGAATAGTGTCTTTGAGCCAAGATATTTTTT